>CALBSF010000039.1 GCA_937927795.1 uncultured Rickettsiales bacterium | reverse complement strand
ATCAACACTATCAAATCTATTATCAGGGAAATTATAAATAAAACATTTTTTTATCCCTATAGTATCATTTGCATTTTTAATTTCACTATTTAAAATTTGATAAGTGCCACGAGTTTTTTCTGCAAAAGAAATAATATTTTCTTCTTTAATTTTGCAAGATTTAGCGCGCTCTTTAATAAAATCAAAATGTTGATTATCTGCGTTAATTAAAGCAATTCCATTATTTTTAAGGCCGCTAAAAATTTCTGATTTTGCCAAAGCAATTTCTTGTTCATCTTTAAAAAATTCAATATGAACTGGTCCAACATTTGTAATTACCGCAAGATCAGGCTTTACAAGTTTTGAAAGTGGCTCAATTTCACCTAAATGATTCATTCCAATTTCAAAAATTCCATATTCATAATCGGCAGAAAAATTGCACAAAGAAAGTGGTGCCCCAATATGATTATTAAGATTTCCTTGAGTAGCAAAAGTTTTTCCTTGTGATAAAAAAGCTGATTTTAGCATTTCTTTAGTGCCGGTTTTGCCAACCGATCCAGTGATTGCAATGATTTTTGCTTCACTTCTATTTCTTGAATATTGAGCTAATTTATAAAGCGCGCTAAAAGTATTTTTTACTAAAATAAATTTTTGATTGGTAATATTTTTTTTATCATCAATTAAGGCGCAGCAGCAGCCATTTTCAAAGGCTTGAGCTAAATAATCATGTCCATCATTATTATCGCCTTTTAAAGCAATAAATAGACCATTTTTTGGTGTTTTTCTGCTATCAATTACAACTTCATCAATATTTAAAGCTTCATCGATATTATGCTCTAAAAGCTCTTCAGATAAGGCTTCAACTAATTCTTTATTATTCCAAACTATCATATTTTATAAGGTGGAAAATTTAAATTTTTTGGTGATGCGGTAAAAATTTCATAACCATCTTTAGTTACACCAATTGTGTGTTCAAATTGCGCTGATAGAGTTTTGTCGCGAGTTGTAACTGTCCAGCCATCATGTTTGCTTAAAATAGTTTCATATTTTCCAGCGTTAATCATTGGTTCAATTGTAAAAAACATACCTTCTTGCAAAGTAATTCCGGTATCTTTTTTGCCATAATGAACAACATTCGGTTCAGCGTGAAAAACCTTGCCAATTCCGTGTCCGCAGTAATCTCTAACTACAGAAAAACCTTGTTTTTCAGCAAAATCTTGAATTGCAAATCCAATATCACCTAATTTTGCCCCTGGTTTTACTTGCTCAATTCCAAGCATCATAGCTTCGTAAGTTGATTGAACTAGCCTTTTAGCCTTTATTGAAGGTTCACCAATGTAATACATGCGGCTTGTGTCGCCATGCCAGCCATCAAGAATTACGGTTACATCAATATTTACAATATCGCCAGTTTTTAATGGTTTTTCATTTGGAATTCCATGACAAACCACATGATTTATTGAAGTGCAAATTGATTTTGGAAAGCCTTTATAGTTAAGCGGGGCAGGGATTGCGCCATTTTCAATAATTTTATTATGACACAAATTATTTAATTCATCAGTAGTTACGCCTTCTTTTACAAAATCAGTGACAAAATCAAGAATTTCAGCGGCAAGCCTGCCTGCGCGGCGCATTTTTTCAAAATCTTCTGCTTTGTGAATGGTAATTGTCATTTTACTTGATTTTCCTAAAAAGTCTTGTTATAATGAAGTCAACATACAATCTTATCAAACAAAACTTAATTTTACAAATCTTAATTATGGCTAGAGTTACAGTTGAAGACTGCGTTACCGTAGTTCAAAATCGCTTTGAACTTTGTTTAGTTGCAAGTAATCGTGCAAAAAGCATATTATCTGGAGCTTCTACCAAGCTTAATCGTAAAGAAAAGCCTGCTGTTATTGCTTTAAGAGAAATTGCTGAAGGAATGGTTGATGTTGAAGCTATTAAAACTAGCATTCTTCGTTCTATTAAAAATCGTGGTATTAATGAAGTTGGTATTGATCCAAGAATTTCTGATGAAATTGAAGAAGAAGTTCAATCAAATGTTTTAAAAGAAGATACTTTTGTTGATGAAAATATTCAAGTTGATGATTAGAAGTTGCTAAAAGAAGAGCGTCAAAATGTCTATGCCAAGAATTTAGACGCTCTTAAAATTATACAGTTAAATGATTTCCATAACGGAATTAATTACAAAAATTAAATCCTATCACCCAAATCTAGATGAATCTTTAGTTCAAAAAGCCTATATTTTTTCTCGCTCTTCTCATGGCAGTCAAAAGCGCCATTCTGGAGAGCCTTATTTTTCTCATCCGGTTGCTGTTGCTGAAATTCTCGTTGATTTAAAACTCGATCAAAATTCAATAATTACCGCCTTACTTCATGATGTTGTTGAAGATACTGACGTTAATTTGGAAGATATTGAAAATGAATTTGGTGAAGAAATTGCTAAATTAGTTGATGGCGTAACTAAGCTTGGAAAAATTGGAGCAATTTCTGCTAATGAAAGAGTTGCTGAAAATTTTCGTAAATTAACATTGGCGATGTCGCAAGACATCAGGGTTTTATTGGTTAAATTGGCAGATCGTTTGCATAATATGCGAACTATTTTCCATGTTCCATCAAAAGATAAAAGAATTATTAAGGCTAAAGAAAATCTGGATATATATGCTCCGCTTGCAAGCCGCATCGGTCTTGATAAAATAAAAGATGAGTTGGAAGATATTTCTTTTCAAGTTATAGATGAAAAAACTCGCAGCAGCATTATTGAAAAATTAGGTCAAATTCGCGAAAGAAAAAAAGATTTAATTGAAAAAATTATTACCGATATAAAGGAGATTTTAAAATCTCACAATATTGAATGTGATGTATATGGTAGAGAAAAAAAGCCATATTCAATATATCAAAAAATGAAGAAGCAAAATATCGGTTTTTATAATTTGCACGACATTATGGCTTTTAGAGTGATTGTAAAAGATTTGCCGCAATGTTACTTGGCGCTAGGTTTGATTAATTCAACCTATAACATGATTCCTCAAACATTTAAAGATTACATTAGTACGCCAAAAGAAAATGGCTATAGATCTTTGCATTTTGCAATTTTAGGACCATTTAATAAAAAATTGAAATTCAAGTTCGTGATCAAAAAATGCATGAGATTGCTGAGCTTGGGCTTGCAGCGCATTGGCGATATAAACAAAAAACAGTAAATGATAAAAAAGAAATAGAAGAATATCGCTGGATTCGTGAATTAATTTCTTTGTTTGAGAATTCAGAAAGCGCAAGCGAGGTATTGGAAAATAATAAATTCAATTTAAGTCAAGACCAGGTTTTTTGCTTTACTCCAAATGGCGATATTTTTAATTTGCCTTTTGGTTCTACGATAATTGATTTTGCTTACGCCATTCATTCTGAAATTGGAAATTCTTGTGTTTCGGCAAAACTTAATGGCGCAATTTCTCCACTTAGGCAAAGACTAGAAAATGGCGATCAAATTGAAATTATTACTGCAAAAAATGCTAAGCCTTCAACAAATTGGCTGCAATTTGCAATTACTTCTAAGGCAAAAGCTGCAATCAAAAGCTTTATTCGTAGTGAAAAATATTCTGAATATGTTGATTTAGGAAAGGCAATTTTGCAGAAATTTTTCTCTGCTCGCGAACTTGAAATTAATGATAAAATTTTAGAAAAGTTTTTAACAAATTTTAATAAAAAATCTGTAGGCGATTTATATGTTAAAGTTGCCGAAGGAAGAATATCTAGGCAAGAAGTTGTAAAAGTTGTTTATCCAAATTTTAAGGAAGATACTAAAGAAGTAATAAAAAATAAAAAACAAAATAAAAAATCTGATCCATATTCAATGCCAATCGATGGCTTGGTTGAAGGAATGGCGATGCGTTACGGTGGGTGTTGCAATCCCATTCCAGGAGATTTTATTGTTGGAATTATCAATACTGGAGTTGGTGTTACAATTCACAATCAAAACTGTCATCATTTAAAAAATTTAGCAATTTCTTCGCAAAGAATTTTAGATGTTTATTGGAAAAGCGATGATGGTGAAGATAAAACTTATGCCAGCAGAATAAGAATTACCATTGTTAATAAAAGCGGTGGTCTTGCTGAAATAACTGCAATTATTGCGAAGAAAAAAGTTAATATTAGTAATATAAAAGTTGTGAGTCGTTTATCTGATTATTTTGAAATCAATGTTGATGTTGATGTAAAAAACTTAGATCATTTAGAGGAATTAATTTCTGCAATTAGAGTTTCAAGTAAGGTGAGTGAAGTTGAGAGAATGGTTGGTTAGAAATGCTTATGCTTGCAATTGCAAAGTGACGATAGATTGGGTAATTCATTAAATTTCTCTCAAAACATAAAAACCAAACTTCCCTCTTGACTAAATCTTCAAGTCTTCTAAAATTTTTTCACC
>CALBSF010000038.1 GCA_937927795.1 uncultured Rickettsiales bacterium | reverse complement strand
CAATTATCATATTTAATTATACATTTAAGCTTCATCTTTTTGGTATAAAATTTAAGTAAAAAACCTTATGTATATCCTGATACATGCGGTTTTTTACTTAAATTTTATCCTCAAAAATATTTCGTTTAAATGTATAATTAAATATGATTATTGGTATAAAATAAAGGCTTCGCTTAGGAAAAATAATATCAAAAAATTTTAAAAATTCAAATGGAAAGAAATTTTTATGTAACTTCGCCAATTTATTATGTAAATGATATTCCACATATTGGTCATGCTTACACTTCACTTGCTTGCGATGTAATGGCGCGTTTTAGAAGGCTAGAAGGCTTTGATTGCTTTTTTCTAACCGGCACTGACGAACATGGGCAAAAGGTTGAAAAATCAGCTTTGGCGAGAGATAAAAATCCCCAAGAATTTTGCGATGAAGTTTCAACAAAATTTCGTGAATTAACAAAAATCATGCAATTTTCTAATGATGATTTTATCAGAACCACTGAAGATCGACATAAAAAATCGGCGCAAAATTTTTGGAAAAAACTAGAAGAAAAAGGCTGGATTTATAAGGATGTTTATGAAGGTTGGTATGCGCTTCGCGATGAAGCATTTTATAATGAAGATGAATTAGTTGATGGCAAAGCACCAACCGGAGCAGATGTTACTTGGCATAAAGAAGAAAGTTATTTTTTCAAATTATCTGCTTTTCAAGATAAATTATTAGCACTTTATGAAGCCGCGCCAGACTTCATTCGCCCACAATCGCGTTACAATGAAGTTGTGTCTTTTGTAAAAGGTGGATTAAAAGATTTGTCAATTTCGCGCACTTCTTTTTCTTGGGGAATTAAAATTCCAAATGATGAAAAACATGTGATGTATGTGTGGCTAGATGCTTTAACCAATTATCTTTCCGCCCTTGATTTTCCTGATGAAAATGCTGATTTATATAAAAAATTTTGGCTAAATACTTCATCTTCTCCGCTGCATATTGTTGGTAAAGATATTGTGAGATTTCACGCAGTTTACTGGCCAGCATTTTTAATGGCAGCTGAAATTAATTTACCTTATCAAGTCTACGCCCACGGCTGGTGGACAAATGAAGGGCAAAAAATTTCTAAATCTTTAGGTAATGTAATTGATCCAATAAAAGAGCTAGAATGGCTTGAAAGCCTTGGCTGCGACAAAGAAACTGCAATTGATTATTTTAAATATTTTTTACTGCGCGAAGTTCCTTTTGGTGGGGATGGCGATTACTCAAGAGCAAATTTAATTACCCGCGTAAATTCTGAATTAGCTAATAATATTGGCAATTTAGCGCAGCGTTCATTATCGATGATTTACAAAAATAATAATAGTGAAATTGTTGATTTTTCTAATTTTGAAGACGCAAAAGAATTGCTAAAAAACGCTTATAATTTAAAAGAAATTTTATCTGAGGAAATTAAAAAATTAAGTTTTGATAAAGCAATTTTTGAAATTTTAAATCATTCAAGTAAGTGTAATGAATTCATTAATAACAACGCTCCGTGGAATTTAAAAAAAGAAGGAAAAATTGAAGAAATGAATTTAGTTTTATCGGTGATTGCTGAAAATTTACGAGTAATTGCAATTTGTTTGCAGGCTTTTATTCCAAATTTATCGGCAAAAATTTTAGATGTTTTAAATATTGATGAATCGGCAAGAATGCTTGATTTTATTGACTCAAAATCATCATTAAAATCAAATCATAAAATTAGAGAACCAAAAGCGATTTTTCCTAGAATTGTTGTTTAATACTATAGACGTAATATGAGAGCGTCCAAAATTCTTTTTTAATTAAGATGATATGCAAAGAAGAAGATCTCTACCTGTAAGGATCAATAAATCACCGCAAGGAAATCTTAGAGCAGAATCAAGGCACGCAAAATGGAAGTTGGATAATTATTTAAAAATAAAAGGATTAGGAAAATATAAGCAGTTTTTAGAAGAATATAGACAAGAAATCAAAACTGGCCCACATCTTTTTGATCCAAACAAGATGCTTACATATTTCAGTGAAAATATACCAGCTAATAAAAGCGCTCTTGCCACACTCTTGCCAATTTTTATTGCATCATTAATCAGAAATACAACGGAAGTGATGCCCCGCTCTAGCACTCTTGCAATAGAAGAAAAGGACGCCTTGCCAAAATTGACTGATGGATATGAAATTGCTACTTCTCGTGAATATGCCGATGTAGTTTCTCATGGCGCTAGAACGCCTCATAGCAATGCACCCTCAAGTTCAAAATCTCGCTCCGTAAGAAGAACCCCTGCAAGCAGATCTCATGCGTTAAAGCCCGCTACGGACAAAGCAAAGCTATCTCTTGACGATATCAGAAAAGACTTTGCTCGCAAGGCCGCCCAAAGAGTTGCTCAAGAATCGAAACTGCAAGAAACTGAATCTGCAGGGCGCGGCGGTCAAGATTTGTCGCTTAAATTGCCAGTGGTTAAGGCTAGAAAATTGCGTGGTCGCTCTTCGGGCGCAGGTTTTGGTATAGAATATTTAAACCCTACGCGACCCCCTTATTTTGGAGGAAGTGCAGAAAAACAACCAACTTATTTGGGAGGGCTTGGATCAGAGGTATGTGTGCTTTCTGGCGGAAGTCCATCTGAAGCTGGCAATGATTTTGTTGCATTTTCTATTCAAGGAAATGCAGTTAAAATAAGTGATTCTCAGTGGTTGCTTGGCAAATATATATTTACTCAAAATGGTTGCGCGAATATTACAGTTACTCAAGATAGTTGCTATGATGATAGAGGTGCTCCACTACGTCCTCCAACTTTAGCGGTTATAAGCGGTAATCTTGATGTGGATAAAGAAAGAGCAGATAATAGATTCGGCATTACTTTTGGTCAAGATGTTGCTTCGCCTGCATTAGGCCTAGGACCCTTTAGACCGCCTATAGATCTCGGATACTCTCTTGGTGGTTATATCACTAAGCCTGTAATTATTCCACTAGATAGTAAAGATGGCAGGTTTGGTATTATGAGTTTTAACAGTGCTGCCGCAAGTTTTGGTGGTAATTATTTTGCACCAGCCCTTAATCTTTTCTCAACTTACACTAGAAATGGGGCGGCAATCGGAACTGCTAACCTTGGTCGTGGATACCCAGATAGACCAGAACAATTACTATTGATTTTAGATCCCGATGCACAAACAAGAGCCCTTTTTGTTGCAGATGGCTGCCGGATATACAGCATCGATAAATATGGAAATTTTGCAATGGGTGGATATATAGATCAATCTGGCTCTTTTTTTGCAGATGGCATTGATCTTAGATATGTTCAGACAAATGGTTCTGCTGTTTGTTTTGCGGATAGCTCTTCTAAACCTTCTTTAGCTAAATATGATAATGGTCAATATTATTTTTTATTTAAAGATGCTTTGAACAACATAGTAAAGCATGTGCCGATATATTCAAATGGGCATTTTATGAGATCTTCATTTGTTATGGGCTCGCCACCAGGAAAAGCTGTTATTAGTCAAGCGTCAGATAGAGTTACTCTTTCAACTGGTGATGTTGTTTTGGTTGATACTACCACACCAAGTCCTAAAGTATATTTACAGCAAGTTGCTACTAGCGATAGTGCAGATCAGCCTACCGGCTATTTTGTTGATGGAGTGCAAGATGCTAGATCAACGCCCACTCAAAGAGCAGTATTTCCATTCCCAAAGCCTGGTGCTTCAAACCCACTTTTAAATCTTTCTGAAATTGGCGATAACTCACTCACATATATTTCAGGATATTTTTCACATGGCTCTATAGCGCTACCACTTTCTGCTAACAGTCCTAGAGATGTTGTATATGGCACTATTGCAGAAGTAGATTTTCCAATTTCCGGCCTTCCTTTTTCTGTTGATAGTTTGGTTCAAAAAGTTAGAGAGCAAAAGCCAATATCTGCGGGTTTACAAACTTATGCAGTGGCAGTTTTTCCTGGAAATAAAGTATTAATTTTCCCTAAAATTAAGAATAAGAGTCATCTAAAAGCAATAATAGAATCTTCTTCATCTTTTATTTTTAATCCTGTAGTTACTAGAAGCACTACTAGCAAAACAAGTAGTCCTTTGGTTACTAAAACAGTTTCTGTGTGTGCAGGAGTAACTATAACAAAAACCATAACTACTACGCCTTCACCAAGTAAAACTGGCTCAACAACTGTAACTGTTACAAAAACGCCATCTCCATCAGGAACAATAACAAAAACTGCAACTACCACGCCAAGTGAAACTGGCTCAACAACTGTAACTGTTACGAAAACGCCATCTCCATCAGGAACAATAACCACTACATCAACCACCACCAAATCAACCACTGTAACATCGAGCGGCACTGGTTCAAAAACCACAACTACATCAAGAACAATTTCTTCATCTAAAACTCCAAGTGAATATATAAAAACAACCACATCCACCGTTACACCTTCGAAAAGTGGGGAAAGTTTTGTAACTAGATCAAAGTCAGTAACAAGAACTTTGGATGGAACAGTTATATCAAGCAAAACCAAAACAACATCGACAACCAAAACCGCAACTGGATTAGAATCAATAACTGTTGCTAATAAACCCAAGAAAAGTAAAAGCAATAAGACTGCAACAATTGTTGGTTCGGTTATGGGTAGCGCTGCAGGCACTTTCATAGCAACATATCTTGCTTATTTATGGCGCAAAAAAAGGAGAAAGGCGTCGCAGGCTGCCATAGTGCCTTTAGTTACTCAGAGCGGTTTAGCTTTAGATGTCCCTCTAGGCAGCGAAGAGGGAAATGATAATTCTGAAGATCCGGTTTATCAGGGTAATGCAGCAGAAGAAATGACAGACTCTGATCTTACTGTGGAAGACAAAGAAATAGATCTTGCTGGCATAACCACTCCTATGATTAGCCACAGCAGAAGGAGCAGCGACCCTTCTGATATTGACGCAGATTCATTAAGGTCAAAAAGTCCAAACATGGGAAAGCCAGATAATTCTGGTGGTCAGAACTTTTTTGCAGCAATGCAAGCTGACATGGTTAGCGCTGATAAAATTAATGTAGATTTATTATATCCTGCAGCTTTTACTTTAGGCAGCAAGCTTCTCCCTTTATTTCCTTCAACTCGTCAACATGGCGGCTCTTTAGATGGCCATGATCCAGATGAACAGCTTCAGG
>CALBSF010000037.1 GCA_937927795.1 uncultured Rickettsiales bacterium | reverse complement strand
GAGAAGTTTTTGAAAAAGAAAGTCCAGATTGTTTATTGGTTCTTGGTGATACCTACACATCTTTTGCTTCTTGTTTTGTTGCTAGACATTTTAGAAAAAAAAATCAGGAAGGAGTAAAAGTTTTTCATCTTGAAGCTGGAAATAGATCTTTTGATAAAAGAGTTCCAGAAGAAACCAACCGTCTTATTATTGATCACATTTCAACTTACAATCTTTGTTACACTGAAAGATCAAAAGAAAATTTAAATAAAGAGGGCATGTTAAATAATGTCTTTGTGATGGGAAATCCAATCAAAGAGGTTATGAATGCTTATGAAGATAAGATTGCTCAATCAACTATTTTAGATAAATTAAATCTAAAACCAAAAGATTATGTTCTGGTTACTTTTCATCGTGAAGAAAATGTTGCCAGCAAAACTCCTTTAGAGCAAACAGTTCTAGCCTTAAACGACATTGCTGCAAAATATAACAAAAAAGTTATTTTTTCAACTCACCCAAAAACCAGAGACATGTTGGAAAAATTTTCAATTAAAGCTAGTGAAAATATAATTTTTAGCGAACCATTTGGCTTCTTAGATTTTCATAAATTAATGGATAATGCTTTTCTGGTAATGAGTGATTCTGGCACAGTTCCAGAAGAATGCTGCATTAAAAGAATTCCAAATTTGATTTTAAGAAAAGCCACAGAAAGAATCGAAATTCTAGAACATGCCGGATCAATCTTAGTTGGAACTGACAATAGAGATCTTATAGTTAAAGGCGCAGATTTAATGCTTAGCTCTAAATTAAATTGGCAAATTCCAAATGATTATTTAGTTGAAGATTCTAGTGATAGAGTGTTAAGCTTATTATTGGCTAAAATTTAATTTTTTATTTTTTATGATTATTGAGTTAAGTAGAGATGGTTTTTTTTCGGCAGTTGCTGAGAAAATAAAAAAAACAGATACAGTTTTGGATATAGGGTGTGGTATCATGCCAATGAAATTTTTTGTTCCCAAGATTCATATCCTAGTAGAGCCTTTTGTTGATTATGTTAAAATGCTGCAATACAAATATTCGCATCTTAATCATATAATTATAATCAATCAAAATTCTTTAGATTTTCTTCCTACAGTTCCAAGTAAATCAATTAATAGTGTATTTTTGCTAGATGTTATTGAGCACATGGATAAGGAGAAAGGGAAGTTAGTTTTAAAGGAAATGGAAAGAATCGCTAAAGATCAAGTGGTTATTTTTACTCCACTTGGTTTTGAAGAGCAAGATTGTGAATCTGAAGAGGTTGATGGGTGGGGCCTGAAAGGTACAAAATTTCAGCAGCATAGATCTGGTTGGTATCCTGAAGATTTCGAAAATGGGTATGATTTTTATGTTTGCAAAGATTTTCATCAAATAAATTGGAAGGGCGAAAATATTGAGCCTTTTGGATGTTTTTTTGCAATAAAAAACATGTCTGAAATTGGAGATTATGCCGCTGATTTGCCAGAAAATCATGATAATGCTGCGAAAATAATGGTGCAAATTCAGGGCAATAAAGAGCAACATGTTGAGAATAATTATGGACAAGGTTTTGAGGAATTAAAAAATGAAATATTGTCGCTAAAGACTTCTTTTAATGATGTGGCAGCTAAAAATTGTGATAATTTAGATTTGCTTAAAGATAGTATAAAAGAAATAAATGAGAAGTTTGGTGTGATTGTAAGTAATGGGCAAAAAACAAATGAAAAGCTGGAGATGATCATGGGTGATATGAAAAAGATAAATGAAAAATATACGATAAAACGTTTGATTAAAAATATAAAAAAAGAATCTTGTAGATTATCAAGTTGTGTAAAAAAGTTTTTAAAGACATGCTAAATCCAAAAGTATCAATAGTTATTCCGGTATATAATGGCGCCAATTATATGAAAGAAGCCATTGATAGTGCGCTTAATCAAACATATAAAAACGTTGAAATCATCGTCATTAATGATGGATCTAGTGATGATACCCATGAAATTGCGTGTGGCTACGGTGATAAAATTCGTTACTTTAAAAAAGAAAATGGTGGAGTCGCAACCGCATTAAATCTTGGCATAGAAAAAATGTCTGGTGATTATTTTTCTTGGCTTTCCCATGATGATGTTTATTATCCAAATAAAGTAGAAAGACAAGTAGAGGAAATTTTAAAATTAAATGATAAAAATGTAATTATTTATAGTAATTTTGACATCCTTAATGAATTCGATAATACTAGATTTACACCGTCGCCGATAGAAAGTTTTGTAGATGAAGATCCTGATCAATTTTTTAATATGCTAAATATATTCTTTAGCTCTAGGATGCATGGATGTAGTTTGTTAATAAATAAAAACCATTTTCTGAATATTGGTTTGTTTGACTCAACGCAGAGAACAGTTCAGGACTATGCACTATTCATGAAGTTCTTTAGGTCGGGCATCAAATATCATTATATTAAAGAAAGTCTAATTTTGTCTCGTCATCATAAGGATCAAGATACTCATAAGATTTTAACAACTCACCTGAAAGAATTAAATTGGCTATATACTTGGGCATTTGATTTATTTAAAAAAGAATTTCAAGAAATGCCATTATGGCAATTTGATCACTTTTTAAAAATTATTAAAACCAGAGGTCTTGATAGTGTTTATTCTCATATGTTATCAGAGTGGTCCAATGGATCTTGGAATAA
>CALBSF010000036.1 GCA_937927795.1 uncultured Rickettsiales bacterium | reverse complement strand
ATTGAAAAATTAAACAAGAAAAAACCATTCGAATTTATAGATAGCGATATTAACGAAATATTAGATAAACTCCAAAAAAATCAAACAAAAATATCATCTGTAACAAAAGATCACAGAAAAGAATGTAAATATCTTCTTAAATTATTAGGAATTCCATACATCGTAGCAAATGAAGATGCAGAAGCATTATGTGTATCATTACAATTCAATGGTATAGTTGATTATGTTTACTCTGATGACACTGATGTTATTCCATACTTTGTGTCATGTTATAAAGATCAACAAACAATAACAACAGAAATAACTATTTTACGAGGTAAACTAGTTGATAGTGTATTTGAATCTGTTTCAGTAAATAAAATACTAGAAGATTTTGATATGACACCTAGAGAATTTGTAGATATGTGTATATTATGTGGTTGTGATTTTTGTGAAGGAATATTTAAGATTGGACCAAACAATGCATATAAATTTATTAAAGATTACAATAATATTGAAAATTTAAAAGACATATTAAATTATGATGAATCATTTAATTATACAGATGCACGGAATGTATTTTTTAAAGATCATAATCTTCCAATTTCAAATATTGAATTAGGCACAATAAAATATGATGAGTTAGTGTTGTATCTTAGAAATGAGAGAAATATAAATCCATTGCCAATTATTGATAAATATTCAAAAATATATGATATATATAAAAAGAAATTAATTGAATTAAAATTTAATTAATTTTTATCTCGTATGCTTCCTACAGATCAAAGCATTTTAGTAACCGACGAAACTGGATTATCAGTAGATATTCCAACCACCTTTGCATCTTGGGGGGTCAATCCTTGGCGGTTTGGAGCGCAGAAAGAAAACCCATTTCATTACCTTGTCTTTCAATATAGAAATCCGCAAACTATTGATTTATTGCTAAGCTTTCACAAATGCCACGCTCTTTTGGGTCAGAAAGATAATTATGGCAACACTCCCTTTCAAATTGCTTGGCAAGGCTCTGATAGCAAAATGATCGAGTGCCTTAATAAATATATAGATAAAATAGATGTTGCGTTACCAGATGCTCAAGGACTTACCCCTTTACATTATGCGGTTAATGGCCTAAAAAAAAATCCTACTTATAGAGATTTTTATCTAAACCAAATAAATATTCTAATTAATCATACAAAAGATGAAGATCTTGATCGTGACATTTTGGAATTTTTATTTACAGAACACTTTTTAGATCTCGAACCTTTATCTGCAAATTCTCGCATTAAAGAATTTGTTTACAAATATGGTTTTGCAGTAGAAGAAGGACAAGAGGCTCAAATAGCCACACCTGCTCTCGCTCCTCTTCTTGCAGATACCATGGAATCTGCCTCGCAAAAAAGTCTTAGAGAAATGAAAGAATTATTTGAAACAAGGTGGCGAGAGGCTCTTGAAAGAGAGGCGGTCGCGCAAGAAAAACTTAGGATAGAAAATCAGTCTGCAATCAAAATTCAATCTATCTTTAGGGGGCGTGAGGATAGAATAAAAATCTACCAACCAAAGCTGGAGGAAAAAAGAAAAATACAAGAAAACCTTGCAGCAGAGACAGCTCTTGAAAGGCTCAGAATTAAAGAGATGGAGAAGGAATCTGCAAGAAAAAGAGCAGAAGAACTTCTTAGGCAACAAGAACTAGAAAAGCTTGAGATGGAGAAAAAAAAAGCTCTAGAACTAGAGCAACAAAAAATTGCCGAGGCCAAAAAGAAGCAGGATGAGCAGGACGCGGCAGCAAAAGAAGTCGAAAAAATAGCAAAACAAGAACAAATAGAACAAAAAAGACTAGAAGAAAAATTAGCAAAAGCACAAAGAGTCCTTCAAAAAAAAGTAGAGGACGCAGCTAAAAGAGCAGCAGAAGCCGAAGAGATAAAAAGAATAAAAACAGAAGAAGAGGGTGATAAAAAAACCTTCATGCAAAATGTTTCTGCCGGCAAAAAAGATGTGATCTTAGGCACGCTCACCAAATGGGTTGATAGAAAAAAAATGGATGTTGTTAATTTTTTATTAAATCAAAGAGTAAATTTTAAATCCACAGGAATTCAAACTTCTAATTTTGGATTTTTATGTTTGAAGTTTCCGGATATTGCAATTAAAATTTTGAAAATTAAAAAATCTGAAATTGATTTTGAGCAAAAGGCAGTTTGCATCGATTCAAAACAAGATATTGCTCGGCAAACTAATGATTTTAATGTTGCGCAATTGGCTTTGGTTAGCGAAAATCCAGAATTATTTAGGATGGTTTATGAAGCTATAGAATCAGGCAACTCTTTGGTTTTTAAAAGAATTAACTTTCCTTTAATGTTAAAAAATCTCAATACCTCTTTAGAATTGTTTGAATATAGATCGATTCATTTTCCTGATACCTCTAGAGAAAAAAGCAAAAGAGCCGCTGAAGAAGTCTTTACTTTTTTATCCGC
>CALBSF010000035.1 GCA_937927795.1 uncultured Rickettsiales bacterium | reverse complement strand
ATTATCATAGGTTTTATCATTATCACAAATAATTCCTAACGAGCCGTAGGTCCAGCCGGCATAGAGAAAATCATTGGGCGTAAATTCACTTTTTGTAATATCGCTTGGAGTATACATACTTTGGCCAAAAGTCACCCCGATTCGCTTCTTACCTTGTTTATTCAGTAAAGGTAGGTAATTAGAGGCATTTTTTATAAAATTTGGCATATTTTTTTCTGGGGAAACATAAGAAAAACGAACGCCATTAGTATAACCCAGATCGCTTCCCGTAAAAAGATCATTTTCTAGTATAGCACTAAAAATTCCTTTTTCATCTTCAGCAATTCTTGTTTTTTTATCAGTTGATGAATTTTTTTGCCCCGCAAACAAAGAAGAAACATTCAGCGCCACAAGTAAAGAAGTAATAATTATTGCTTGCAAAGCTCGCATATATATATTTGCTATATCAGCTCAATAAAATGCTTTAGATCAACATTTTTCTTAATAATCGCACCACCAATTTCTTCAAGCAAAACAAAAGTTAATTTATCATTTTCATTTTTCTTGTCTTTATAAAGATGTTTAATCAGATTATCTAAATTCCAATTACTGCGAATTTTTTTTGCGTCAATTATAAATCCAAAATCTAAAAAATGCTTTTTAATTCTGAAAAAAGAAACCTCATCAATCATTCCTAAATTTAATGACATTTTGGCCGCCATAATCATTCCAAGCGCTACAGCCTCACCGTGATATAGCTCGTCAGAATAATTAGTTTCGGTTTCAAAAACATGAGCAAATGTGTGGCCAAAATTTAGCAGCGCTCTACTTGACGATTCCCTTTCATCTCGTCCAACAATTTGAGCTTTTATTTGACAAGAACGAGTTACAATTTTAGTTAAAAATTCTTCATCAAAATCAAAAATTTTTTGAAAATTATTTTCTAAAAATTCAAAAAATATTTTATCATAAATTAAGCCATATTTTACAACTTCCCCATAACCAGATCTAACTTGCCTTAGTGGCAAAGTTTTTAAAAATTCTAAATCACAAATTACTAATTTTGGCTGATAAAAACTGCCGATTAAATTTTTTCCAAACTTACTATTAATTGCGGTTTTGCCGCCAACTGAGCTGTCAACCATTGCTAAAAGCGTGGTTGG
>CALBSF010000034.1 GCA_937927795.1 uncultured Rickettsiales bacterium | reverse complement strand
TTCCAACTGAAGTGGAGGTTAGATATACTGCTATAACCAGAACAATTGATGATGATGGCAACCCTAAAGAGGTAAAGGCTGGATATTTAGCAAAAATGAATTTTGTATTTTTGGGCGTCAAAAGAGATAATCAAAAAGATCTAAAATTCAATGTAAATAATTATAAACTTTTTAAAGTAAAATGAAAAAATTTGCGATAATATTTTTAATGATTTTTGGTATAAATTTTGCGGCTGAAGCTTCGCAATTACCTAGATATTTAGGTTCTGAGAAGAAATTTAGAAGCTATATTTACAATCCCAACGAAGTTTATCGTTACATGGGGCACTATACCTATCAAGGATTTATCGAGTTTGAGGAAGGCGAAACTATTGGCACAATTTCAATGGGAAATCCATCTTTGTGGCTATTTGAGCAGCTTGGAAATCGTTTATTTTTAAAGCCAGTTGGCGAAGATAATTCGGAAACTAACATGACCGTTATCACCAATAAAAGAGTTTATCATTTTGAGTTATATGCCAAAGAAGCTAAGGGAATCAATGATAGCGATCTAATTTTTGTAGCAAAATTTTCTTATCCTGATGAAAAGGATAAAAATATAGTTGAATTTCCAAGAACTACGCCATCTGACGAGCCTGATATGAGAGATTTGTCAGCCTATAACTTTAATTATCAATATACCGGAAATCCCGCAATTGCGCCAATTAAGGTTTTTGATAATGGTGAATTTACTTACTTCCAGTTTAATACTAGAAATGCCGAGGTTCCAGCAGTTTTTGTGGTTGATGCCGAAGGGTTTGAATCACTAGTCAACTTTAGATCTGCAGGAAGCTACATTATTGTAGAAAGAGTTTCTGCCCAATTTACTTTAAGAAATGGTGGTGATATAATCTGTGTTTATAACACTAATTTATATAGTAACGGTAAGGCTAAAGAGAAGAAAAGAAAAAAATCTGATGCGCCGCAAATAAATAATTTTGCTAGTCCAACTGCAAATGTTGGCGGTAACGTTCCTTATGGCGCCTCTCTTAGCAAGGGCAAACTTGCTCCTCGTTAGTTGTTCTTACTTGTGTTTAAATCAGCGCTTAGCTGTGCTAAAAACAATCTTTTAAAAAAATAAAATGACAGTAGAAAATTCAAACTACAACCACCTTTTGTGTGAAAAAAAATGGCAGAAGGTTTGGGAAGAAAAAAATATTTTTAAGTTTGACGAAAAATCAGACAAACCAAAATATTACGTTTTGGAAATGTTGCCTTATCCATCTGGCAAAATTCACATGGGACATTTGCGCAATTACTCCATTGGCGATGCTTTGGCGCGTTTTAAAAAAATGCAGGGTTTTAATGTTTTGCATCCCATGGGTTTTGACGCTTTTGGTTTGCCCGCTGAAAATGCGGCTTTAGAGCATAAAATTCATCCCCAAACTTGGACAATGTCCAATATTGAAAATATGAAATCTGAGTTAAAGTCAATTGGCTTTTCTTATGATTGGAGCCGCGAACTTGCTACTTGCTTGCCAAATTATTATAAGCATGAACAGAAAATTTTTATTGATTTTGTAAATGCTGGGCTTGCTTATCAAAAAGAATCTTTCGTAAATTGGGATCCAATTGATAACACGGTTTTAGCCAATGAGCAAGTAATTGACGGGCGCGGCTGGAGAAGCGGCGCTTTGGTGGAAAAGAAAAAATTAAAACAATGGTTTTTAAAAGTTTCTGATTATTCTGAAGAATTATTGGCAGAATTAAAAAATTTATCCGGCTGGGACGAGCGTGTTTTAAGCATGCAAGAAAAATGGATTGGCAAAAGCGAAGGCGCGGTTGTAGATTTTAAAATTGATGGCAAGGATGATCTAATAAAAATTTACACAACGCGCCCAGAAACCTTATTTGGCGCATCTTTTATCGCAATTTCAGCTCATCATTCAATTGCTTTAGAGCTTGCAAAAAACAATCAAGAAATTGCAAAATTTATTGAAGAATGCAGTGAATCTGCAGTTGATGAACAAACCTTAGAAAAACAAGAAAAGAAAGGAATCAAAACTGGTTTGCAAGTTTTGCATCCTTTTAATAATGCAATAAAATTAGATGTTTATATCGCAAATTTTGTTTTAATGGATTATGGAACTGGCGCTATTTTCGGCTGTCCGGCTCATGATGAGCGCGATTTTGAATTTGCTAAAAAATATAATTTACCAATAAAACAAGTTATTGAAAAAGAAGAAAATTTCTTAAAAGAAAGTGATTCAATTGATTATTCTAATCAGCAAATTCAAGACTTGGTGGTTAATTTAAAATCTAAAGCAAAAAATCAAAATGATGAAATTGAATTAACAAAAATCGCTTTTGAATTTGTTAGAGATGAAATAAATCATGCAATGGATGATGAGAAATATCTTGAAAAAGCTCCGCATATCAAGGCTAGCGAAGTTTTGGAAAATAAAGTCGGGTTTTGTTTTGGTAAATCAGTTTTGCTTGCGGCAATTTTAAGGGCGATGAAAATTCCATGTGGTTTTTCTGATCAATTATTGATGTTTGATGAAGAAATTTCTGATCGCAAAATTATTCATACCGTTAATGC
>CALBSF010000033.1 GCA_937927795.1 uncultured Rickettsiales bacterium | reverse complement strand
TAGTAGTAAACCAAAAATACCAGAAATTATTAATAAAATTAATAGGCTGTAAATAAAAAGATCGATTATCGACATAAGTAAAAAATTAATTAACCAAAAACAAAGTAAAACATATGACAATTAAGATTGCAATAAATGGCTTAGGAAGAATTGGTCGCTGCGTTGTTCGCGCTATTTTTGAAAATTCTCAGTATAGTAATATTGAGCTTGTTGCGTTGAATGGCCCTGCTCCAGCTGAAACTCATAAGCATTTGTTAAAATATGATTCAATTCATGGGCGTTTTTCAAAATCAGTTGAAGCCTCTGAAAATTCTTTAATTATTGATGGAAAAAAAGTTAAGCTTTTTGCAGAAAGAGATCCAAAAAAATTACCTTGGAGAGAACTTGGCATTGATGTAGTTTTTGAATGCACTGGCGCTTTTACGCAGTTTAAAGATGCAAGTTTGCATATTGAAGCGGGTGCAAAAAAAGTGATTATTTCAGCTCCAGCAAAAGAGGATTCAGTAAAAACAATTGTTTTTGGTGTTAATGATGAGATGCTTTTAGATCAAGATCAGGTAATTTCAGTTGGCTCTTGCACCACTAATTGCTTGGCTCCAATTGCTAAGGCATTAAATGATGCTATTGGAATTGAAAAAGGTTTTATGACCACAATTCATTCTTATACTAATGATCAAAATGTGGTTGATAATTCTCACAAAGATTTGCGCCGCGCTAGAGCTTGCGCCATGTCAATGATTCCAACTTCAACTGGCGCCGCTAAAGCAATTGGTCTTGTTTTGCCTGAATTAAAAGGCAAATTAGATGGTGGAGCAATTAGAGTTCCAACTGCAAATGTTTCGATGGTTGATTTAAGTTTTATTGCTAAAAAAGATACTTCGGTTGCAGAAATAAATGAGGCGGTTAGAGCGGCTGCAAAAAATAAAATGTCGAAAGTTTTACAAATTGTTGATGAACCTTTAGTTTCAATTGATTTTAATCACAGCCCTTTTAGCTCTTGTTTTGACACCACTCAAACTAAGGTTATGGGTGGAAATTTTGTCAAAGTTTGCTCTTGGTATGACAATGAATGGGCATTTTCAATGAGAATGCTTGATGTGGCTTTGTTGATGAAGAGGGGCTTAAATTAATATCTAGAAGCTCCCCCTGGAGATGATCCTAAGGCTCTTCCTGAAGATGATCCAGCTGGATCAAGAACTACTGGATTTGGCTGCCTGCTAAGATCATAAGCCTTTCTATAAATCTCAACATCAATTCCACCTGCACTTATAAGATTTCTGATATCAGTCT
>CALBSF010000032.1 GCA_937927795.1 uncultured Rickettsiales bacterium | reverse complement strand
GCTATTTTTCCAATTTCAAAATTAGTTGCAACCAAAAATGGCATTTCAAATCCAAAAAACATTGCAGGATAGCCAAAAAAATTCGACATTAAATAGCCAGAAAGCGGAACTATAATCATCAAAAGATAAAGAAACATATGTAATAAATGAGCAGCTGTTTTTTCGATTTTTTTCATATTATCAGGAAAAGCAGGGGCTTTATTTATGAATCTGTTGGTAATGCGAATAAAAATTAATATTAAAACCAAAACACCTAAAGATTTATGTAAATTGTAAACATCCATACGATTAGGCGCTTCCTTGCTTAAAAAATCATTCATATAAATGCCAAGACCAAGCAAAAAGATGATGATTATTGCCATTGACCAATGTAAAATTCTAGAAAAAATGTGATATTTCATAAAAAATGAATTTAATTAAAAATGATGACGCCAACTATAATACAAGAAATTAAAAATTTAAAGGCTGAAATTACAAAACATGATCAAGCTTATCACCAGCTTGATACGCCTTTAATCTCAGATGCTTCTTACGATGAACTTCGTAAAAAACTTGAAGAATATAAAAGTAAATTTCCAGAATTATTTTTGGATGAAAAAAGTGATGTTGGGGCAAAATCTTTAGATATTTTTAAAAAAATTCGTCATGCAAAGCCAATGTTGTCGCTATCTAACGGCTTTACCAAAGAAGATATTTCTGATTTTATTCAAAAAATTGAGAGATTTTTGGGGATTAAAAAAGATAGTGAAATTCAAGATTTATTTAGTTTTGCCAGTCAAGAAAATATTGAATTTTTTTGTGAAACCAAAATTGACGGACTTTCTTTTTGCGCTAGATATGAGAAGGGAAAATTAGTTTTTGCTGCAACTAGGGGCGACGGGCAAGAAGGCGAAGATGTAACTGAAAATATTAAAACTATCAAGAATTTTCCTTTACAACTTTTGGGTGAAAATTTACCACAGATATTTGAAATTCGTGGGGAAATTTATATGGATAAAAATGATTTCTTAGAACTAAATAAAAGACAAGAAGAGGGTGGTGATAAAGTTTTTGCTAATCCTAGAAATGCAGCAGCTGGTTCGCTTCGACAGCTTGATTCAAAAATTACTGCCTCAAGAAAATTAAGTTATTTTGCCTATGGAATTGGTGAAGTTTCTGATGATTTTTTATGTGACTTACAGTCAACATTGCTTGAAAAAATAAAAGCCTTCGGATTCAATGTTGAAGAGCATTCCAAGCTATGTAAAAATATTGATGAAATATTAGAGCTTTATCAAAAAATATCTGATTTAAGATATCAATTTAGTTATGATATTGATGGAATGGTTTATAAAGTTAATAGCTTTGCTCTGCAAGAGCGCCTTGGTTTTGTGGCTCGCAGTCCGCGTTTTGCAATTGCTCATAAATTTATTGCAGAAAGAGCAAAAACAAAAATTGAGAATATTGTAATTCAAGTTGGAAGAACTGGTGCACTTACTCCGGTGGCAGTTTTAAAGCCAGTAAATATTGGCGGCGTTGTGGTTGCAAGAGCAACGCTGCACAATCAAGATGAGATTAATCGTAAAGACATAAGAATTGGCGATGTGGTTGTAATTCAAAGAGCAGGGGATGTTATTCCGCAAGTTTTGGAAGTTGATTTAAGTGTGAGAGCAAATGATTCTAAGGTTTTTATTTTTCCAAGCAATTGTCCAATTTGTGATTCTAAAATAGAAAAAACCGATGATGATGTTATTTTGCGCTGCAGCGGCGGTCTTTCTTGCGATGCGCAGTTGAAAGAAACTCTAAAGCATTTTGTTTCAAAAGATGCTTTTGACATTACTGGGCTGGGTAAAAAACAAATCGAGAATTTTTTTCTTGAAGGCAGAATCAGAAGTTTTGTTGATATTTTTAAATTAGAAGAAAATGAAAAAAATTCTCAAAATCCTTTAAAAAATAAACAAGGATGGGGTGAAAAATCAATTGAAAACTTATTTTTTGCTATCAATCAAAAAAGAGAAATTTCTTTAGAAAAATTTATTTATGCAA
>CALBSF010000031.1 GCA_937927795.1 uncultured Rickettsiales bacterium | reverse complement strand
TCCAGAAACTCTTTATACAAAATTAGAAAGTCTGACTAAAGAGTTAACTCCAGGAAGTGGGCTTACGATGGATTCGCTGGAAGAAGCAGATATAAAACAATTTAGTAGCAACCCAATTGGTAAAAAACAAGGTCGCGTAATTCAAATTTTAAGCCCAGGATTTTCTTGTATAAAGGCTAATAATTTAGGTGAGCTTGATAAATTTGTAACCTCAAAAAATATTGTGGTTCCAATGATTACTACCCCAAAAGAGGTTGATTCAGAAGGGCCAGTAACGCCACTTGCAACAAAAGGAATAGCAATTAAAAGAAAACTTTTAAATCAGGGAGATGAATTATTGCCAAAAGGTTCTTGCTATGAATTTATAGCCGACTTTAGAAGAGATAAAATTTTTACAGTTGAAGAGCTAGAAAAACTTGAAGCTGCACTTAAAAATAATAAGCGTGATTTTTTTGATGACAGACAAAAAGAGCAGTATCGATTAACATTATTAGGAGATGGAGCTACTTACAAATCTTCAGGAGGAGCTAGCGCCGGCGCTGCAGACGAGCTCGATGAAGAAGAATCACCTGAGGTGGCGGCGGGAGCTGGATCAAGTGCAAGGCCCTCGTCTAGCACAACAGCTCAGAGAGAAACAACGCCTACTGCTGTAGTAGTGCCGTCAAGGTAATTTGGCACTTTTTACTGTTTTTCATTAAATAGAAAATCTACCACCTTCTCTCAAATTTTTTCCTTAAAACCACCGCTATCAAATTAAACAATATCAAAAAGCCCAATAACACCATAATTGCGGCTGCGGTTTTCTCGGCAAATCCACTTTCCGGCAAATCAGACCATAGAAAAATCTGCACCGGTAAAACCGTAGTTGGATCAACAAAATTATGAGAAACATCAGCAATAAATGCCACCATTCCAATCATCAATAAAGGCGCAGTTTCGCCGAGCGCCCTTGATACTGCGAGAATTGTTCCAGTCATAATTCCGGGAATTGAAAGCGGCAATAAATGATGTAAAACTATCTGCATTTTTGAAGCTCCAAGCGCCATTGCTGCATCACGAATTGAACTTGGAATCGATCTAATCGTATTTCTAGTTGCAATAATTATAACCGGCAAAACCAGCATAAATAAAGTCATCCCACCAACTATTGCCGATGAGCGCGGTAAATGCAAAACTTGCAAATAAACAATTAAACCAAGTAAACCGTAAATAATTGAAGGAATTGCCGCCAAATTATTGATACTAATTTCAATGATATCGGTAATTTTATTTTTAGGGGCAAATTCCTCTAAATAAAAAGCACACATTATTGCGATTGGAAAAGCGCAAATTAAAAATATAATCATTGATAAAAATGACCCAATCAAACTCGCCGAAATTCCAGCAATTTCAGGCTCTCTTGAATCTGCAAAAGTAAAAAATTTCCAATTAAAAACTTGCCTAATTTTATTTTGTTCTTTTAAACTATTGAGCCAAAAAATCTGTTTTTCATTAAGTGATGATGCATTATTATGCTTAAAAAACATATCTGCTTTTGATGACAGACTAAGCCAAGCCACCACCGGTTTTTCAAGGGAATCTTTTTTGTCTTGAATTTGTTTTTTTAATTCTAAATTAGAAATTTTACTAATTATCTGATAAAGAGAGTTTACTTCTAATAACTCAGTAACTTCAGGAAACTGCTTTCTTAAAGACTGCTTAATAAGTTGACGATAATTAACATCTTGCGAAATTTCAACGCCGCTAAAATCAATTTCTAACGCAACTTCACTACGAAAAAAACCAGAATATCCTTTAAAAAAAATCATCGAAAATAAGATCACCAAAAACGCCAGAGCAAAGCCCACAGAAGTGGCTGCAAGCAACTTAAAACGCTTTTCTTTAGCGTGTCTTTTTTTAAGATTAGCAATTCTTTTTGTCATCAATTATTTAAAAAACACAATTAAAAAAACCAGCCTTTATATAATAAAGGCTGGTTCTTTAAAGACAATTTGAAAATATTTATTTATAGAGCCTTCGTAGGAGTTCCACATTCAAAAACCTCTTTTCCTGTAATAGCAGAAACAATTGATGGCGCACCAAACATTGCAGCAATACCAGCAGCAACACCAATCATCAAACCCCAAGAAACTTTACCGGTGAAAAAACCAATACCAATTGAAATAATTGCAAAAGCAGCAAATGCTTTTCCAGCACTTCCAGTGATAACTCTAAGAGCTCTGCACATTGTTCTGGTTAATACGTTTTCATCTTGAGTTTCTACTGCGCCCGTTGTTGCAGTACTATTGCTTTGAGCCATAGCTTGATTGGCAGAAACCGCTGTAAGCGCAACCGGAGCAACTGTTAAGAAAAAGAATGATAAAAGGGTTGTTTTTAACAATAAAGAAGAAAATTTTTTCATAAAATTGGATACTAGTTAATAAATTAGTTAAAATACCCCAAAACGAGAAAGTGCATTTTAAGATAGTCTGATTCAATTTGCAACATGTTTCTTAAGATTGCAACATAGTTTTTTATTTAACTGATAATTTTTATTTCCCACTCTAATTTGACACCAGTTTTTTCCATCACTTTATTTTGAACTTCGTTACCCAAATCAATTAAATCCTTGGCGCAAGCCTGGTTATTATTAATCATAAAGTTACAATGTTTTTCTGAAATTTGTGCACCACCTTTTTTAAGCCCCCTACAACCAGCTTCGTCAATAAGTTGCCAAGCTTTTTTTAAATTAGGATTTAAAGGATCGGGGTTTTTAAAAGTGCTGCCGCCCGTTTTAGCTCTAATTGGCTGAGTATTTTCTCTTTTTGAATTAAATTCAGTAATTTTTTGCAACACCGCATCAAAGCTTGATTTTTCAGCTTTAAAAACAGCTTCAACAAAAATAAAATTTTTAGCGATTTTATTGCCGCGATAAAAAAAACCAAAATCAGAATTTTTAAATTCGATTAAATTACCAGACGAATCGTAGAATGCTAACCGCAAAGCTCCAACCCGATATGTATCAAT
>CALBSF010000030.1 GCA_937927795.1 uncultured Rickettsiales bacterium | reverse complement strand
TAATTTAAAAATCACAAAAAACTTTTTCCATTTTTTGCAGAGATTCCTTTACATGATTTGAGTTTATAATTAGTGGTGGCAATATTCTTAAAACATTATTACTTGCTGGAATTAATAACAACTGATTTTCAATTAATTTTTCAACCAATTTTGCTTGATCAAATTTTTGATTTATTTTAAGACCAAGCATTAATCCAACCCCCCTAACCTCATCAATAAAATCGGGGAATTTTTGCTGTAATTTTATTAATTCGCTTTTTAATTCTTCACCAATTTTTTTGACATTATTTAAAAAATCTTTTTCTAAAATAATATCTAAAACTTCATTTGCAACAGACATTGCAAGAGGATTGCCGCCGTAGGTTGTGCCATGGGTTCCCGTGGTCATTCCTTGCGCCGCATTTTTAGTTGCAAGGCAGGCGCCAAGTGGAAAGCCTGCTGCAATTGCTTTGGCAATTGCGATAATGTCTGGAATTACTTGGTAATATTCATAAGCAAATAAATGACCGGTTCTGCCCATTCCACATTGAACTTCATCGAAGGCTAATAACATATCATTTTCATCACAAATTTTTCTTAAATCTTGGATGAATTTTTTATCTGCAACCACAATTCCTTCTTCACCTTGAATTGGCTCGATTAAAATTGCGGCGGTGTTTTTGGTTATAGCATTTTTTACTGCCTCAATATTACCAAATTCAACATTGTCAAAGCCTTCTAACGCTGGCTTAAAACCTTCGAGATATTTTTCTTTTGCGGCGGCAGAAATTGTAGCAATTGTTCTGCCGTGAAAAGCGCCGGTGAAGGTGATTATGCGGTTTTTATTTGGTTGGTTTTTTACGTAAAAATGACGACGAATCATTTTGATTGCGCATTCTATTGACTCGGCACCTGAATTACAGAAAAAAACATAATCGGCAAAACTTTTTGAAACTAGTTTTTCGGCGTAATTATTGAGCTCATTGCCGCAATAAATATTTGAAACATGCCATAGTTTTTTTGCTTGATTTGAAAGCGCATCAACAATTCGTGGGTGGCAATGTCCTAGAACATTGACTGCAATGCCAGAGCCAAAATCGAGATATTTTTTATCTTCGGTGAATAGATAGGCTTCTTTGCCGTAAGAAAATGAGATGTCGTATCTTTTGTGAACTGGTAAGAGTTTGTTGCTGATCATTGGTTAGTTTAATTTATTTATTTAATTGTTTAATTAATTTCATCTAAGTAAGTATCTAACACCACTCGTCATCTTTGATGCGAAGCATCAAAGATCTCGCGCGTTTTAGCTTTATTTTAGTTGAACTCACGAGATCCTCGAGCCTTTCAGGCTCAAGGATGACGAGCTTGTAAAAGAATGACGAGCTCGTAAAAGTATAACGAGCTCGTAAAAGGATGACGATTATTTACAGAGTATATAACCTCTGGTGCTATCTTAAGATAATCACCCTCACCCTAACCCTCTCCC
>CALBSF010000029.1 GCA_937927795.1 uncultured Rickettsiales bacterium | reverse complement strand
CTCTGTTCCTGAAATGCAGGCTTTGATGATTAGAACTGCAAAAGGAAATATTTTACATACCGGAGATTGGAAATTTGATCCTGATCCTGTGGTTGGAATTGCATCTGAAAAAGATAAGATCAGAGAATATGGTGATAAAGGGGAAATTGATGTGGTTATCTGCGACTCAACAAACGCGCTTTCTGAAGGACATTCTAAATCAGAAGGCGATCTTTATCCTTGCCTAAAAGCATTGATTGCAGGAAGAACTGGCTTGGTTGGAGTTACAACTTTTGCATCAAACATCGCCAGGGTTCACACCATCGCAAGAATTGCCAAAGAAGTTGGCAGAAAGGTTGTGCTTGCTGGTTGGTCATTAAACAGACTTCATGAAGTAGCAAAAAAAAGTGGCTATTTTACTGAAGATTTTGACTTTATTTCTGATCGCGAAATTAAACATTATTCTAAGAATGAAGTTTTGATTATTTCAACTGGTTGTCAAGGTGAAGAGCTTGCCGCTACTAGAAAAATCTCGCTTGATTTACATCCAACAATTCGTTTTACACGCGGCGATTTAATAATTTTCTCTTCAAAAATTATTCCAGGAAATGAGAAAAAAATCTTTGAGCTTTTTGATAATTTTGCTAAAAAACAAATTGACGTAATGACTGAGCAAGATCATTTTGTCCATGCTTCTGGTCATCCTTCACAAGATGAATTAAAAGAAATGTATGCACTGGCTCGTCCAAAAATTGCAATTCCGGTTCATGGCGAATTCTTACACACGAAAGCTCACTGCGAAATTGCTAGCGAAGCTGGAGTTGGAAAAGTTATTCAAATTGAGAATGGTTTGGCAATTAAAATTGATGCTAAAAATCCTGAAAATTCAGAAAAAATTGGTTTTGTAAAATCTGGATATTTAGGCGTTGATGGCAAGCAACTGCTTGATTTTGATGGTTTGGTGGTTAGAGAAAGAAAAAAACTGCAATTTGCAGGAATTATAATGGTTTCTTTGGTGATAGATCAATCATTAAAACTTTTAGATTATCCATCGATTATTTGCGTTGGCTCTTACGATTTAGGTGGCGATAGATATGCAAGAGAATTGATGGAAAAAGAAATCGAAATTTTCTTAAAAAATAAATCAAAAGAACTTGGTTTAAATGATGGTTTTGGTTTGCAATTTTTAAAGAAAAAAAAGCAAAAGAAAAGATTGCAAGAAACAAAAGTTTTAGCTGAAATTGAAAAATCAATTCGTTCAAAAATGTTGAAAATTTTTGAAGATTTGATGGGAAAAAGACCAGCTTTAGAGGTTGTGATTCATTTGGTGAGTTAACTTGCCTTTGTGCAATCATCATCCTTGAGCTCTTTAAAGATAATTTTAGGATAAACATATTTGAACCTTCTTCATCCTAAAGGCTGGATAAAAGATATTTCAATTTTCATTATCCTACGATCTTTTAATTTTCGTCATCCTTGATGCGAAGCATCGAGGATCTCGTGAGTTTGGATTTTGAAGCTAAAACGCATGAGATCCTCGAAGCTTACAGCTTCAAGGATGACGAGGCTGGGATTATAAACATCTTTGAACCTTAGTCATCTTAAAGATTAGATAAAAGGTATAACGAGGCTGGATAAATTAGAAGAAGCTATATAAATTAGAAAATTACACTTTTAAAAAATTACACTTATGTCAGTAAAACCAGAATTAAAAATAATCGCTGACCATTTGCGATCATCATCTTTTCTAATCGCTGATGGCATCATGCCTAGCAACGAAGGGCGCGGTTATGTTTTGCGTCGTATTATGCGCAGAGCCATGCGTCAAATTCACAAACTTGGCGTAAAAGAAACTGCGATGTATAAATTAGTTGATGTTTTAATTAAAGAGATGGGCGGCGCTTATCCTGAGCTTTCAAGAGCAAGAGAAGTTATTATTGAGACCTTAAAAAATGAAGAAGAAAAATTTAGGGAAACTTTAGAAAAAGGTTTGAAGATTTTGGAAGAGGAAATTCCACAAGTTAAAAATAAAATTTTTTCCGGCAAAACCGCTTTCAAATTATATGACACTTACGGCTTTCCACTTGATTTAACGCAAGATATTTTAAAAGAAAAAAATATTCAAGTTGATGAAAAAGAATTTGATCAAGAAATGGAATTACAGCGTGATCGCGCTAGAAAAAACTGGGTTGGCAGCGGCGAAGAAGTTGAAGATAAATTATTTTTTGATTTAAAAGAAAAATTTGGTGCAACTGAATTTTTGGGTTATGAAAATTTAAATTCTAAAGCAAAAATTTTAGCAATTTTAGAAAAAGAAAAAATAATTATTTTAAATCAAACCCCATTTTACGCCACTTCCGGTGGTCAAAAAGGCGATGATGGAATTATAAAAAATAAAAATTCTGAAGTAAAAATTATTGAAACAAAAAAATTTGCTGGCAATTTATTCATTCATTTTTTTGAAAATATTGATAGCAGTTTTAAAATTGGCGATGAAATTGAGGCGATTGTAAATCAAAAAACCCGCAAAACCAAAGCTCAAAACCACTCTGCAACTCACCTAATGCATAAAGCATTAAAAGAAGTTTTAGGAAATTCTATCTCACAAAAAGGCTCTAATGTTGAATCGGGATATTTAACTTTCGATTTCAACTTAAATCGCGCAATGAGTTTTGAAGAAATAACTAAAGTTGAAGATTTAGTAAATTCAAGATCGGAAGAGCGTCGTGTAGGGAAAGAGTGTCTT
>CALBSF010000028.1 GCA_937927795.1 uncultured Rickettsiales bacterium | reverse complement strand
TACGAGGCTTATCTTGACACGAAAGAGCAGCTAAAGATTTCAAAGATAGAATTGAAGGCTAATAGCTTGAATAACTCTTGGGCAATTCTTGCAGTAAGAGTGCCAGGAAATAGTGGGAAAGTAGCAGCTTTAGAGTTTTTGGCAAAAGAACGAGAAGATCTTTATGGCATAGATATGTCAGAAGTTATTTACGCAGAAAAAATGATTTAGCGGAAGAAAAAAATTCTTTGATGGGAGTGGTCCTGAACCAATCAGCTGTTTATTTAGTTGGTCTTAATCTGAGTGTGGATAACGTTGGCTATCCGACCAAATTGACTGCTGCCAATTTTTCAGGAGCTAATTTAGTGGGAGCAAATTTTTCGGGCAGCGATCTTACTTTTGCTAATTTTAAGGGAGCTGATTTAGAGGGGGCTAGTTTTAGAGGGGCTCATATTTCGGGGGCCAATTTCAAAGGAATGAAGTATCTTGGAAAAATAGATTTTGTGGATTCTTACGTCTTTGCAAAAGATTCTCACGATACCAAGTTACTTCCCAAATTTGATGAAAGATTTCTTGTGAAACTCAAAGAAGATAAAACTTATCGAGTAACTACAGCAGATGAAAAACAATTAATCTCTGATCAAGTTGCGCACTTAGATAAAAAAATAAAAACAGAAAGGGATCGAAATATCTTAACAAAATTAGAAGAGCAGAAAGCAAAATTATTGTCAGAAAAATGGTTGAAAGAAGATATAAATGGAAATATCTATAAAATAGAAATTACTCCGCAAATTCTATATTAATATATTAAACTATGTCTCGGGTTGGAGTTGCATAAAAATCACAATATCATCTTGACTTCATGGGCATTTTCCGTTTATATTGGAATTCAATTCCATAATGAACGAGATTAATCATGTATCAAAGAACTCTTACCAAAACAATAAAAGAGATTAATAAAAGCTTCCCAGTGCTTCTTTTAACTGGACCAAGACAGGTTGGAAAAACAACTTTGTTTGAGATGTGTGCCACCCAAAAAATGCAATATGTAACTCTTGATGATTTAGATGTTAGGCAGATGGCGCAAAATGATCCGGGGCTTTTTATTCAAACTTACAAAACGCCATTAATCGTTGATGAAGTTCAATATGCGCCGCAGCTTTTTAGCTATATTAAAATTGCAGTAGATCGCGAAAAGAAAAATGGCATGTTCTGGCTAACTGGTTCACAAAAATTTCATTTGATGAAAGGAGTAACTGAAAGTCTTGCAGGAAGAGTTGCGATTGTTGATTTGCTTGGATTTTCTAATGCCGAAATTGAAGCTAGAGAAAAAACCAAACCATTTATTCCTGATGCAAAATGGATTAACGCAGCGCGCAAAAATATCAAAAAACCAAAACAGTTAGACGTAATTTACAAACAGATTTGGCAAGGCTCTTTTCCTAAAGTGAATGTAGACAAAAAAGAATCAACCAGACAAATATTTTATAGCTCTTATATTCAAACTTATTTGCAGCGTGATGTGAAAGATATTTTAAAAATTTCTGATGAAACTGCATTTTACAATTTTTTAAGTGCAGTTGCGGCACGCACGGGCAACTTGCTTAATTATAATGACTTAGCAAGAGATGTGGGAATTGATAACAAAACCGCCAAATCGTGGTTATCGGTTTTAGAAACTTCTGGCTTAGTTTATGTTCTAAACAGCTATCACAACAACCTGACAAAAAGATTGGTGAAAACTCCAAAAATTTATTTTCTCGATACTGGCCTTTGCGCTTATTTAACCAAATGGACAGACGCAAAATCTTTACAAAATGGCGCAATGTCAGGAGCGATTTTGGAAACTTATATTTTTGCTGAAATTTTAAAAAGTTATTGGCATAACGGCGTTGAACCTAATTTTTATTATTACCGCGACTTGGATCAAAAAGAAATTGATTTGGTGATAGAAACCGCTGACACGCTCTATCCAATTGAATTCAAAAAAACCGCCACCCCTTCAAAAACTGCTTCAAAAAGTTTTGCCACGCTTGAGAAATTTGACAAAAAAATTGGTCATGGGGCGGTGATTTGTTTTGTTGAAAAAGATGTTCCGTTATCGCGGGATGTAACGGCAATTCCGGTTGGATATATCTAAAATTTGACTATATGGCAAAAATTAACCTCAAAAAAGCCTCACAAATTGCAGCGGTAATAGCGGTTTCTTCAACTGCGATTTATCAATATTCCAGAACGGATTATAAGCATTGGATTGATGTTGACAAAGATTGTCAAAATACCAGGCAGGAAGTTTCGATTGTCGAAAGTTTAGAAAAAGTAGCTCTTGATAAAAAAGGCTGCGAGGTGGTTAAGGGAAAATGGTATGATCCTTACACCAATAAATACTTTATAAATCCAAATGATTTAAATGCGGATCATTTTGTTCCGCTTGGAGAAGTTGATAGAAGTGGTGGCCATGAGTGGCCAAAAAATAAGAAGATGGAGTATGCTAATGATTTTGATGATCCTGATTTTAATCGCGGTTGATAAAAGCGCTAATCGCTTCAAAAGCGACAAAGACCCGTCTGATTGGCTGCCGCCTAATAAGAAATATCAAGGTGAATATATTAAAACTTGGCAGAAAGTTAAAAAGCAGTGAAAGCTTGATATGGACAAAAAAGAGAAAGTTTTATTAGCGTAAAAAACAAGGAATGTCGCCATCAATAAACTCTATACGATCTAATACCAATTATCATATTTAATTACACATCTAAGCTTCGTCTTTTTGGTAAAAATTTGCTCGAAGAATAACGCTGTATCACTTGATACA
>CALBSF010000027.1 GCA_937927795.1 uncultured Rickettsiales bacterium | reverse complement strand
TCTCGCCCGCCGACCTGGCCACGCTGGTCTGATCCGTCCCCCCCACCTCTGCCCGCCCGGCCACCAATCCGGGCCATGGGCATTTGGCATGCAAAACCGCTTATTTATTCATAGATATTTGTATTTATTTGAATAGTTAAGTGATTTTTGATAATCACTTACTCTTGAATTATGCTTGGGGTCAATATCTGAAACAATTTTATCAAGATAATTTCTGCGCTCTGATTTTCCTAAAATAAATAATTGCTCAATTCTTGGAGTCAAGCAAACAAAATTAATTAAATAATTTTTTAAATCACTCTGGCGCTTAGAATTAACAGCGTCACCATTTATTTTCATGGATTTTTTTTTACTATTTACATCAAAAGATATAGAAATTTTTTCAATAAATTCATGATTTTCAAGATCAGCTAAAATGGCAAATTCCTTATCTTTATTTTCCAAATTTACCATCTCTTCCATTTCAGATCCACGAAGAGAAGAAGACCGCCCGAGTAATGTTAAGCCTTCCAAGATATTAGTTTTTCCAACGCCATTTTTTCCAACAAAAATGGTTAGGCTTTTAGGGAATTCAAATTTTTTTAAGATTATATTACGAAAATTAGAAAGGAGTAATTTTGAAATTATTTTCATTTGTTGCTATCTGCATATACCAATGCATTACGAAAATCTTTTAAACTTAATTTAACTGTAATTTCTTTTTCAGTATCACGCAAATTAAAACGTAAATATAAAAATTCACCATTTAACATTTGACTATAAAGCAAATCTTTTTGCTCTTCACCAAGCGGAACTGAGCTAAAATCTTTATTAGCAACGGCTTTTGACTGAATCAAATTATTCTTATCAACCCTTACCTTAACTGATTCGCCAATTCTAACTTGAGGAATAACAATATTTAATTTAGCTGATAAATTTTCTTTAGGCTCAATAGTGATAACCGCATTATTTTCATAAAATTTAGAAGCAATTTTGCAATCCATCACTGACATCATTGCATCTAATTTGCAAAAACTTTTCCAGTCTCCAAACTGTCTTTCTTCATCTTTAACATCAATAATTTCGGCACTTGCCACCAAAATATTGCAAAAAATAATAGCAATTACACTTAATAAAAATGCTAATTTTTTCATAAAATTAAACCCTCACTGGCATGATTACAAAAACTGAACTCATATCTTTAGCCTCAATTAAAGCTGGAGAAGTATTGTCTTTAAAGCGAATCATTAATTCCTCTTTATCAACTTGCGATAGAATATCTAATAAAAATCTAGAGTTAAGACCTATTTCAATTTTGCTGCCAGAATAATTAACATCAAGCTCTTCATAAGCAAAACTTCCATCATTAGTATTAACCTGCAAATTAATTTTACCATTTTCTGCAGTTAATTTTATCAAACGATTTTTATCAGTTGCAACCGTTGAAACGCGGTCAACGCAGTCAAAAAAATCTTTTTTATTAACAACCGCAATTTGATTATTTGCTTTTGGTAGAACCCTATCATAATCAGGATATTCGCCATCAATTAATTTTGAAACTATAACGGTTTGCTTAGCAACAATTTTAATTTTTGCTCTTGAAACTGATATTTTAATAGATTCCAAGCCATCAACCACTCTTCTTATTTCCGCTACCGCTTTCTTTGGTAAAATAACCCCAAATGGAGTTTCAACTTTTATTTTAGATAAAAAAGAAAGAGCCATTCTGTGACCATCAGTTGCAACTGTTCTTAATTCAAAATCTTCATCTTTTTTAATTGCTTGTAAGTAAAGCCCGTTTAAATAATAACGAGTTTCATCATTAGAAATTGCAAAACGAGTTTTATCAATCATTTTACCTAAAGCGTCTCCAGCAATTTCAACTTCATCACTTAATTCACCTTCAGATAAATTTGGAAATTCTGATGCTTCAATGCAAGGAAGATTGTATTTTGATTTACCTGATTTAATTTGCAGAATCGTTGGGCTTTCTTGAGAAATTATGATGCTTGATGAATCTGGAATTTTTCTTACAATATCAAAAAACATTTGCGCTGGCACAGTGGTTGAGCCACTAGTTTTCATACCAACTTCAAAAGACGAAGTAATTAAAATATCCATATCAGTTGCTGATAGAGTTACTTTTTCATCCGCCGCTTCAATTTTAATATTTTGCAATACAGGAATAGTATTTTTCTTTTCAACCGCACCGTTAACGCTAGAAATCGCTTTTAACAATATTTGTTTACTGACATCAAATTGCATAATATTTAAGAATAACAAATTTAAGATTTTTGGATAGAACTAATTATTTATTAGATAATTGTAAAAATTCTACTTTTCCTACAAAGCCAATATATTAAACAATAAATCACACTTAAATTCAATCAAAAAAACCATCAAAAACAATTCTGGCGCCAAGCTGCACCCAAGATGTGTTTCTATGTATAAAATTACCACTTGAATCGTTTCCTGCGTATGTAGGCTGATTACCATATATTACATAGAAAGAAGACCTATCAGACTTCAGCCATTTTAGCCCAACCTGACTAGAGCGGAAAAAATCTGGAGAATCGCGAGGTGAGTTTGGAGCGCCATTGTAACTTTCCACAACTAACCTGATTTTTTGCAATAAAGCAATATCCAAACCAATCCCAAGATGTGTTCTGATAATATGATTATGAGGAATGTCATATGAGGCTTTTTTACCAAAATTTAAATGCACTATTATTTTATCATTTAAAAAACGACTAGTTGCAGCAGCAATTCCATAGTAATTTGTAGCTGTATCAAAATATTCTCCTTTACCATTTTTATTGGCATATCCAAGATCAAAAGCTATAGAAGGTATGCTGGGATTTTTATGTTCAAAAATCTTTGTTTTTAATTGCAAAATTGGATTCATAAAAGATGTTGAATCTTTTTTTGCGTCATAACCAATATTGCCAGCCATTGTAAGTTCCAAATTCTTCGCCAAGCCATAGGAGCCCGACAAAAAATAACCATATACAGTTGTAGCATTTTTTTCAGCCACCTCTTTTTTTGACAAATTCCACCTTTCAACAAACGTCTCCAAAGCTAGCTGTTTTGGCTCTTGAACAAAAGCATCGTCAGTTACAAAAGGCAGCGCGGCCTTAACATTGTGATTAGAAAATACGAATATAAAAAAAGCTAGACAAAAATATAGGAGGCAAGTTCTCATAATTTTGGCATTAAATTCATGGTGCGGTCGAGAAGATTTGAACTTCCACGAGATTTCTCTCACAACGACCTCAACGTTGCGCGTATACCGTTCCGCCACGACCGCTAAAGAGAATTAGATGTTATTAACTAACTAAAGGCTTTAAGCGATTTAAAGCAACAATAAAAATTGATAAATCTAAATTAGGACTTGATTTAATTTCTTCAATAAATCCGTCAAAACGATCAACTAAAAATTCCACTGTTTTAATCCAGCTTTCAAGAGAATCAATTTCGCAAAAAGTTGTTTTATTACAACTAGACAATACAACT
>CALBSF010000026.1 GCA_937927795.1 uncultured Rickettsiales bacterium | reverse complement strand
TGATATTATCATTTGCCGGATAAGAAGTTGATTGAATTACAAAAATATCTTCACCACGAACATTTTCTTTTACTTCAACGAAAATTTCATTATCAGCAAATTTTTTAACTTCAGCGTTAATCAGGCTAGTTCCAAGAAATTTGGCAACTTCGCCAGCTAAAGATTTGTTGCTATTGCAAGCCAAAAGTTTCATTTATTTTCAATTTGAGTTTTAGTATAAAGCTTCTACAATAGTAGTTTTACAAGGCAAATTAATCAAGGAATTATTATGGCTGAAATTGAAACTTACGACATAATTAAAATATTACATATTGTTGCAGTTATTTCTTGGATGGCTGGGCTGCTATATTTACCGAGGATTTTTGTATATCACTGCCAGGTTTTAAAAAATGGCGAAACTGATAAAATTTTCCAAACTATGGAAAAAAGATTGCTTTATTTTATCATGACTCCGGCGATGATTTTAACCTTTATTTTTGGATTTTATTTGGCGCTACAAATCGGTTTTGATTTAAAATGGCTTCACGCTAAAATTACTTTGGTTTTATTACTTGCCGCTTATCAAGGCTTTTTATCCGTGTGTCGCAAAAAATTTATTAGCGGCGAAAATAAACATAGCCAAAAATTTTATCGCTATATCAATGAAATTCCTACTTTATTGATGATAGCAATTGTTTCTTTGGTAATTTTAAAACCCTTTTAGATGAATAATCTGGTTGAAATAACAGCAGAAAAACACGGCGTTATTATTGATTTGCGCTACGCCTCAAATAATAATGTTTGCGGCCACAAAATGTATAGCTTTCCATTTTGCTATTTACACTTAGATGCTGAAAAATCGTTAAATAAGGCAGTTTTACTAGCTTCAAATATTGGTTTAAAAATTAAAATTTGGGATTCATTTCGCCCTCTTGAAGTGCAAAAATATATGTTTGATAAATTTCCTTCAAATGATATAAACGGAGGATTTGTTTCAAATCCTGATGGAGGCGCAATCCCTCACTGCCGCGGCGTTGCAATTGATTTAACTCTTTGTGATTTTGATGGACAGGAATTAGAAATGGGCACAGATTTTGATGAATTTTCTGATTTAGCATTTCATAATTCAAATAAAATTTCAAAAGCAGCGCAAAAAAATCGTTTAATTTTGGCCGGAATTATGTCAATTGCAGGATTTGATTTTTACAAAAATGAATGGTGGCATTATCAACTTTTTAATTGTAGAAATTACGAAATTATCAAACTTGAAAATGTTAAAAATTATATTTTAGATTTAAAAAATGACAAATAATAAAATTACCAAAAACCTTACGCTTGGCGCACTCCCTTCTTCATCAAAAATTCATATTCAAAGTGAAAAATTTTCTGATGTAAAAGTTGCAATGCGCCAAATTACTTTGTCAGAAAAATCTGAGAGAAAAAATTTTACGGTTTATGATACTTCAGGAATTTTTACTGATCAAAATTTTGTTGATAAAATTGATTTAAATAAAGGCTTACCAAAGCTTAGAGAATCTTGGATTAAAGAAAGAGGCGATGTTGAAGAATATGTGGGAAGAATTGTAAAACCAGAAGATAATGGCATTACTTTAGGAAACAAATCTCAAGTTCCAGAATTTGATTTATCTGATTTTAAACCACTTCGCGCTAAAAATGGTAAAAAGCCTACGCAGCTAGCCTATGCAAGGGCTGGAATCATTACCAAAGAAATGGAATATATCGCAATTCGCGAAAATATGAATAGTAAGCTTGGCAATATTACCGCCGAATTTGTGCGCGACGAAGTTGCAAGAGGGCGCGCGATAATTCCATCAAACATCAATCATCCAGAATCTGAGCCAATGATTATTGGTAGAAATTTTCTAGTTAAAATCAACGCTAATATCGGCAATTCAGCGATATTTTCTGGGGTTGAAGATGAAGTAGAAAAAATGATTTGGTCAACTCGTTTTGGCGGCGATACTTTGATGGATTTATCTACTGGAAAAAATATTCACAATATCAGGGAATGGATTATTAGAAATTGCCCAGTGCCGGTTGGAACAGTTCCAATTTATCAAGCGTTAGAAAAAGTTGGCGGCGTTGCTGAAGATTTAACTTGGGAAATCTTTCGCGACACACTAATTGAGCAAGCGCAGCAAGGTGTTGATTATTTTACAATTCACGCCGGAGTTTTGCTTCGCTATGTTCCGCTAACTGCCAATCGCGTAACTGGAATAGTCTCTAGAGGCGGATCAATCATGGCTAAATGGTGCCTTGCTCATCATAAAGAAAATTTTTTATATACTCATTTTGAAGAAATTTGCGAAATAATGAATCAATATGATGTGAGTTTTTCTCTTGGCGATGGCCTTCGCCCAGGCTCTATTGCTGATGCTAATGATGCTGCGCAATTTGGCGAATTAGAAACACTTGGCGAACTTACAAAAGTTGCTTGGAAATATGATTGCCAAGTTATGATTGAAGGGCCTGGACATGTGCCAATGCACCTGATTCAAGAAAATATGGACAAGCAATTAAAGCTTTGTCATGAAGCTCCATTCTACACTTTAGGGCCCCTAACCACTGATATCGCACCTGGCTACGATCACATAACATCTGCAATTGGCGCCGCAATGATTGGTTGGTTTGGCTGTGCAATGCTTTGCTATGTAACTCCAAAAGAACATTTAGGACTGCCAAATAAAGATGATGTTAGAGCAGGAGTAATCGCTTATAAAATTGCAGCTCACGCCGCAGATTTAGCCAAAGGAAATAAAGCAGCCAGAGCTTGGGACGATGAGCTTTCTAAAGCAAGATTTGAATTTAGATGGCAAGATCAATTTAATTTATCTCTTGATCCAGAAACCGCAAAATCATATCACGACGAAACCCTTCCTGCGGAAGGCGCCAAACTAGCCCACTTCTGCTCAATGTGCGGCCCCAAATTCTGTTCAATGAAAATTTCTCAAGATGTTAGAGATTATGCAAAATCACAGGAAGCACAAAAAGGAATGGAAGAAATGAGCGAAAAATTTAGAGAACAAGGCTCTGAAATTTACAAAAAAACAGATTCAAAAGATTCTATTGATGCGACTTAATTTTAGCATCTACTTATTTTCATGGATGTATAAAACTAGGCATAATTAAAAAAATGGGATGGTAATTTATCCACGAACCAAAATCCAAACCCAAACTGTCATCTCGAGCGAAGATAAGAGATCTCTGGCGGATGAACTCATGAGATCTCTTATCTTTGCTCGAGATGACGGTTTGGTATTAAAAAACATAAAAAAAGCGAGGCAGTTTTAAAACCGCCTCGCTTTTTTTAAAGAATAAATAATAAAACCTATTTTTTATCAGCTGGTTTTTTCTCGTCAGCTTTAGCACCAGCCGCAGGAGCTGCGCCGGCTGCAGGAGCGCCCGCTGCAGGAGTTTCTTCTTCAGCTTTACCACGACCAGTAATACTAGCGATTAAGAAATTTCCTTTTTTGATTAATTTAACTCCAGCCGGAAGTTTTAAATCATGGGCTCTGATTTTTTGAGTAACTTGAAGTGATCCAATATCAACTGCAATTTTTTGAGGCATTGATTTTTCATTATCACAAACAACTTCAACTCTGCGAAGCACGATATGTAAAAAACCACCTTTTTTCAAACCAGGAGATTTATCTTGATTAACAAAATCTAATTTTGGCTTAGCGCGCAAAACTTTTGTTTCTGCAAAATTTAAAAAATCAATATGAATAGGACGATCAGAAACTGGATCAAGTTCAATTTTATGAGCAGTTACTTTGATTTTTTTGCCACCTAATTCAATTTCAAAAAGTGAAGTTAAGCTATTTCCATCAAAATATTCTTTTTCGAATTCTTTAGTATCCAAGCTAAAGCTGATATTGCCGCTTGTAGAATATATAATAGCAGGAATGCGACCTGAATTTCTAATTTTTCTAGTTTCAGAAGAGCCGAATTTTTGTCTTTCCAAAGCCTTTAAAACAACAGACATAGTTTTTTAAGTAATTTAATTATTAATTGTAAGGGCGCAGTATTATAGTGCTCGCCAAATAAATATCAAGAGTTTTGTGAAACCTAAAGAGACTTAATCGCCTTCAACACTTCCTCAACATGTCCATTAACCTTTACTGGGCTCCATATTTTAGCAATTTTACCCAGCTTATCAATTAAGAAAGTTGAACGCTCAATTCCCATATATTTTTTACCAAACATTGATTTTTGTTTGATTACGCCATATTTTTCGCAAATTTCTGCAGATTCATCAACTAGCAAATTAAAAGCAATTTGATATTTTTCGATAAATTTACAATGACTTGCTTTACTATCTTTTGAAACGCCAAGAACTATGGTTCCAAGCTTTTCAAATTCGTCAATTTTTCTAGTAAAATCTTGAGCTTCAATTGTGCAACCAGGAGTGTCGTCTTTTGGATAAAAATATAAAACCACATTTCTGCCTTTTAATTCTAAAAGCGCAATTGCGCCTCCTTCATCGGTTAACCCTTCAAATAAAGGAGCAACTTGTCCAACTTCCAATTTCATTATTTTTTATCTTTCTTTTTCGCGCTATCTTCTTTAGCTTCTTCCACTTTGATTTGAGCAACCACATCATTAAATTGTGATTGGCTGCAAAGACCCAAAAGAACTAGATCGCGCGGCTTAATATTTTTCATATTCCAATGACTTCTATCTCTAATAGAATCGATCATTTTATCTGTAGTTCCAACTAATTTTTTAATTTGTGCGTTAGTAATATCTGGATAATATTTTAACAAGTAAGAAATGCCGTCTGGCTTATCTTGGCGGCGCGCAATTGGAGTATATTTTGCCTTTTTTTCTATTACATTAACTTGGCTTGCCGCGCTTTTATTTAAAATTAACGAACTTTCAGCTTTTTTCTCACATCTAGCGATTTCTTCGTGAGTTAATTGACCAGATGAAATTGGATTTTGACCAATGATTCCGCTTGCAACATCGCCATCAGCAATGCCTTGAACCTCAAGTTCGTGCAACCCACAAAAACGGGCGATTTGACTAAATGTAAGCGAAGTATTTTCAACCAACCAAACTGCGGTTGCTTTGCGCATCAAAGGTAATTCTTGTGTCATTTTTATTAGTAAAATTGAATATTTTAATGAGATAACCTACAATTTAAACCCAAATTGAATTTAAAAGCAAGAATTTATCTATGATAACCCTACTTTCTCCCGCTAAATCGCTGGATTTTACCACAAATTTTAACTGCAAAAACCATAG
>CALBSF010000025.1 GCA_937927795.1 uncultured Rickettsiales bacterium | reverse complement strand
TTTATTTATTTTTATTAAATCCATTTTATCTTTTTACAACTATAAGGCATTTTTAAAGATTCTACAGCAAGAGAAAAAAAGCTTTGTTGTTATAGAATTAAATAGTTTTCATGGAGAAATTCTAACTCCATGGCATCATTGTTTAAAAGAGTTGGATTCTAATAACAAAATTTTATTTTTAGTAAGTCCAGAAATTTACGACGAAAACCCATTTTTTGATAATACCTATGATGTTGTAAAAATTGATCGCAATTGGGTTTTATTTTTAATTAATCATGGGTTTTTATCTAAGTATAAAAAAGTGATTTTTAACTCTGATTATGTTTATGAAAGACCTTTTGGAGGAGTGGAATTTTTATATAAAATAATCAAAAAAAAATATATAAATAATGCTTTATTTATATCTCACAATATAAATCTTACAACTGAATACAAAGGATCAACCCCTATTGATAAAATAATAGTTCTTGCAGAATTTATAGCAAAGCAAACTAAAACTAATTATTTTTTTCCAAAAATAGGTGGAAAAATTATTACCCAGCAAGATAAGTTAAGTAATTTTGATAAGTTAAAAAAAATAGTAGTTGTTGGCAACATGAATCATGCCGCCAAAGATTATGAGGGTTTGCTTGCGGCTTTAAAAAAGATAGAAAAAAAAGATTCCACTTTTTCTATTGATGTAGTGGGAAAAGTTTCTAAAAAATTACCAAAAGATAATTTTATAAAATATCACGACAGATTGAGTTTTGTTGATTTATATGATCTTTTGAGCGAATCGCATTATATTTTATTTTTACTAAAAAAAGCTGAAGGATATAATTTTAGGTCAACAAATTTGACAGGAAGCTTCTTACTTTCTTTGAATTTTAAATTAATTCCAGTTGTGGAGGGGTCTTTTTTGGAGTTTTACAGTTTAAATAAAGATAATGCTATTGTTTACGATCATGATGATATATATGCTTCGTTAATTAGCATTATTGAGCAAGATAAAGATTCTTACATAAAAATGATTTCTTCATTGGAAGATCTTTCTTTAAAACTTCATCAAGTTAGTTTAAATGATGTTTCGAGGTTGCTTTAAAAGCAGGATTTGTCTTGTTTATCAAAATTGCCAGCAAAAATAATAAAAAAAATCCCCCAAATCACCGAACTAAATATCGGACATTTTATCATCGGCGAAGCTTTATTTGAAGGTCTTGGAAGTGTGATTAAAAAAATGAAAAAGATTTTATAAAGGGCATTTAAGAATGATTTGGTTATCTGCCCCCTCCTGTGCCTCCAGCTCTGGAGGATGAAGAGTGGAATCTTGCATATTCAGCTGCTTTTTCTTTAAATAAATCTGCTCTTCTTGTTTGATTTTCTGTCAATTTACGTTGATCTGGTATCTCTTTTTGTAGCTCATCAACAATCCAATCTGGAATACGAAAAGTTCTCATTCCAACTGCTTTTGCACTTTCTTCCCTTCCAGTGTGAAGCCCAACCTTCTGAAAGAAATTTTGACATATTCCAGAAAATTTCTTTTTTCCTTCTGAAGTAGCGGCGTCTTCATTGACCTCATATTTGTTTGTAGTAGAATTATATTTATTAGAGACTCCGCCATTAAATTTTGCATATTTTATGGCTTCTATAGCATCTGAATCTGAGATTCCGGCTTCCCTTGCTGCATAAAAAATAGCTGCCTTCATAACATCTGCTAACTCATCTTCATTTGTATAATTTACACCAATTGTGCGAAATTGATTTCCATTTGGAACTTTATTTTGTATTGCAGTATCTACAAGTCCTGTTAAAAGTGGCGTGAATTTATATAAAGATGCGGGTGTTACGCGAATTACTTTTGTTGAGGTTGATGGCGTTGCTGCCGCTTCAACAATACTTCCTCTAGTAAAAGCTGTCAAATTAAGATCCTCATCTTTTTTCCTCATTCTTTGCGCAGAGCCAGCTCCACCAGCGCCAGCAGATGTAGAGGTACTAGTAAAATGGGTTGGCTCTACTGCTCTAATCATGTCCTGCATGGCTTTAAAAAAACGATCCTTAAGTTCTGAATAATAGATATTAAGACCCGTAACAGTTTGTAAGTTATCTCTCAAAACTTCTCCCTCCAGACATACAAGAGGGTCTAAGCCACCTTTACTAGAATCATTTTTAAAAAATTCACTAATATCATAGCTTCCGCCTGATGATAATCTTATTTTTGCTAAGCTTAGTTCTTCACCATTGTTTCTATTAACGTTTTGAGCTATAAAATCAGAGTAATGAGTGTATAATGATTCTAGCCAATTATTATTATCAAGTCTAAATTCAATTAATAGTGGATCTTCAATTAAATTATGTGCGCACGCCATATTAAAGAATGGCATTATGAATTTTCTATATTCATCGGGGATTCGTGAGATTGACCTTTCTAGACTTACTCTTAATAAGTTTTGAGCTTTTACCTTAGCTGCTTGCCTTTCTCTTGAAGTTGGAGTCATTTATATTGAATAAATTAAATTAACTATTTTACATCAACGAGTAACAAAATCCGCCATTGTGAGCTTAATCAAGCAATCCATATAGCTCAATCTAGATGGGTTGCTTGATTAAGCTCACAATGGCGGATTTTGTTACTTAAAATTATTCTCGATGTTAATTGTTTTTTTACTTAGATATTAAGAATTTTTTTAACTAACAACCCTAACTCTAAAAAACTTTTTCTTGCCAACCGACAAATCAAATTCTCCAGCTTTCTCAATCAAAAAATTAACATCTAAAACCAATTCACCATTGATTCTAACTGCTTTTCCCTCAATCAATTTTTTAGCTTCAGAATTTGACTGGGCTCCGCCAATTTCTTTAATAATTTCAATTAGTTTTTTATTAATTCCAATAACTTCTTTTAACTCAAAAGCATTGTTATTTTTATTAATAAAAATTTCTTGAGCTTTTTTTAAGGCTTCGTTTGCGGCTATCTTCCCATGACAAACTTTTGTTGCTTCAAAAGCAAGAATTTCTTTTGCTTTATTGATTTCTTGATCTTTTAGATTAGAAAGTATTTCAATTTGAGAAATTTCTAAATCAGTAAATAATTTTAAAAATTTAATTACATCTGCGTCATGAACATTTCTAAAATATTGAAAATAATCAAAAGCGCAAAGCAAGTTTTCATCGAGCCAAACGGCGCCATCAGCGGTTTTTCCCATTTTTTTGCCATCACTTGTAGTAAGAAGAGGCGAGGTTAATCCAAAGGCGGTTTTATTGGTTATTCGGCGAGTTAAATCAACACCATTAACAATATTTCCCCATTGATCTGAGCCACCAATTTGCAAAATGCAATTATGTTTTTTATTTAATTCATAAAAATCATAGGCTTGTAAAATCATGTAATTAAATTCTAAAAATGACAATGGCTGTTCGCGCTCAAGCCTTAATTTTACTGAATCAAAAGTAAGCATACGATTGATAGAAAAATGTTTTCCAATGTCGCGCAGAAAATCAATATAATTTAAATTTTTTAGCCAATCATCATTATTAACTAACATCGCCGCATTTTCGCCTTCAAAGCTAATAAATTTTTCTAGATTTCTTTTGATTCCATTTAAATTTTCTTGAATTTTTTCTGCGTTCAAAATTTGTCTTGCCTCATCTTTTCCTGACGGATCGCCTATTTTAGT
>CALBSF010000024.1 GCA_937927795.1 uncultured Rickettsiales bacterium | reverse complement strand
AAGAGGAAGCATGATGTCTGAAAATGGATTGCCACGCTTCGCTCGCAATGACAACTTATAGAACTTGTCATTGCGAGCGAAGCGTGGCAATCCATAAATTATTCACAATAAAACAATTTACCAACTCTTACTAACAATTACCATGAAAAATATTTTACCTTATAATAAAATTCTTCCAAATATTGATGATTCGGCCTTCATAGCCCACAGCGCCATAATTTCAGGCGATGTGAAAGTTGGTAAAAATTCAGGAATTTGGTATGGTTGCGTTATCAGAGGAGATGTTACAAAAATTACAATTGGTGATAATACTAACATTCAAGATAACTGCGTATTGCATGGAACTAGGCCTCATCACGCTCAAAATAAAACTGGATCTAGCGGTGCGCCAGTTGTAATTGGAAATAATGTTACCATCGGTCATAATGCCATAATTCACGCTTGTATAATCGAAGATAACGCTTTTATTGGCATGGGTTCAATTATTATGGATTTAGCAAGAGTTGAAGAATATGGAATGCTTGCCGCTGGTGCAGTTTTAACTCCGGGAAAAGTTATTAAAAGTGGCCAAATATGGGCAGGAAATCCAGCGAAATATTTTCGCGATATGACTCAAGGTGAAAAAGATTACATTAAAATTTCAGCTGATAATTATGCGCAGTTGGCTAAAGAGTATAAGGAAATATAAAGATGTTGCTCAGCCAAGAACAAATTGAAAAAATAGTTATACTTGCTTTTGAGGCAGGAGATATTGCAAAAAAATATTTTCTTTCTCGCGATTTTGTAACTACCGCAAAAAGCGATAATTCAAGAGTAACTAGTGCAGATTTAGCTATAAGCAAACTTATTTATGAAAGATTAAGTTTGGAATTTTTAAATATTCCAATAGTTTGCGAAGAAAATAATATATCGTCAGTTGCAAGTGAAGTATTTTGGCTTATTGATCCAATTGATGGAACCAGCAGTTTCATTGATGGAAGTGATCAATTTGCGATTAATATCGCCTTAATCAAAGATCAAAAAGCAATATTTGGATTAATTTATGCGCCGCTTTTTGAAGGTGGAAAAATGGTTTTTACAAATCATAAAAATCAAGTGGTTCTAAGCTTAGATGATGGTGATAAAAAAATTTTACATCCCAAAAAATCTTCAGATGAATCTTTTAAAATAATTACCAGTCCAAGAACCAAAGACTTTGATGTTGCAATTTTTATCAAACAATTTTTTAATGATTTAAATTCAAATATTGAAATAGTTAGAGTTTCTTCAGCAGTTAAATTTATTTATTTACTTGAAGGCAAAGTAGATTTTTATTTACATTTGCGCCAATCAATGGAGTGGGATACTGCTGCCGGACAGGCTT
>CALBSF010000023.1 GCA_937927795.1 uncultured Rickettsiales bacterium | reverse complement strand
GATCATTAGATAGCCAATCTGGCATTGAAACTTTTGCTGTTTCTATAAAGCTATCCAATAAATCACTAACTCCAACATTAGGACCTTCTAAAATTAAGGCGTTGACGTAGGGGTTTGAATGACAGTTGTCTGAATAATAAGGTAGAGATCTCTCGGAAAAGGGTTTTAATTTACTCTTGCCTATAAAAGCTTCGGCATGCGCTCCAGAATCAATGAATAGCCTCTTTAAATCTGCATTGTTATTTTGCGTCGCAAAGCATAATGCAATATTTATTTGATCTTCCAAAAAACCTAGTCCCACACCTATTGTTCTCTCACAATACGTTTTAATGAAATTAAAGACCTCAATATTATTCACCCTTACCGCCTCCAATAAAAGTAAAGGGTTACTAGCTAGGTAAGGATATTTGGTGATAAACTTTTCAAAATATTCAAGGGACTCACCTTCCTTGCAAAAATTAACAAGCATGCAAGCAAAATTCGGTTCTCTTTGGCGGCCATCAGTATAAGTTTTTCGATAATCAAAAGGCGTTAGCCCAGAGTCCTCCAATTCTTTAGCCAATGAAATAAGATCTGCGGACCTAGTGCTAGTGCTAACTAAATTGCTAGCTGCGTATAGTGATCTCCAAGTATAATCTAGAAATTCTGGATCTGCTCCAATTATAATTAATTTTCTAATATAGGGAAGCATCATATCCATAATGACCCGAATATCTATGCCCTCGTCTGTGTGCTTATCTGATAATAACGCTTCAATATGTTCAAACACAAAAAAGAGGGCAAGGTTTTTTTGTTCCGCACTGAAGGTGTGTCTTTCAATATTTCTTAAGAGATCAAGCTTTAATTCATCAGATCTATCACGTTGATGCTCCAGATCAATAATTATGAGACTTTTCAGAAGTTCTCGATGGTTTTCACTAAAATCAACATTTGATTTTTTTATGTAATCAACCATTTGTTTAATTTGTCTAATTGTGATGCCAAATCTATCGAGAGAACTATGCCAATCTTGATCCGCTATTTTGACTAACGCCCCTGTTTCTCCCGTTGTAATTCTTGTTTTTGATATCATGAATATATTTTTTATTGGATTTAAAAGAGCTTAAGTTTGCCAAAATAATCTGACTGTAATTCCTTTATTGTAAAGAGATTATTTTTAAACCTTATTTTGGTGTAGTGAAGTTAGACGGAATTGAAAAATTGGTATGATATTTTTGGTTGTGTGGTAAAATTTGTGTCTTTTTTTCTTCAATTGCCACGCTTCCTAATGCTGGGCGTGGTTTGCAACTTAAGCCCACGCGTTCATGAAATATTAATGCGAAAAAATATTCATCGACTCAAACCCTTGCAAATCAAGCTTCACGCGGCTTGGTAAAAATTCCAAACAAGCTCTAAAAATATCTTCTCTTTTTTCTCTTCTAATCATCTAATTTTATCCTCAAAAATATTTCGCCTAAAAGTGCGATTATAAATGGGAAGTGGTATTATTTGGTGTAATCAACTAAAATTTGACATTATTTTATAGAGCTTGTATGG
>CALBSF010000022.1 GCA_937927795.1 uncultured Rickettsiales bacterium | reverse complement strand
AAAGTAAAGCAGATAAACTCATGAGATCCTCGATGCTAAAGCATCAAGGATGACGAGGTTTTTTTAAATTAATTTCTTTAATTTTTTAAGGAATAAAATCGTGTTTTTAATTTATAAGATTAATCAGAATCTTTAATGATGCTTAAATCAGGAGCGTCTGGGGCTTTCATGCCGACTACGTGGTAACCAGCGTCCACGTGAAGTGTTTCACCAGTTACGCCAGCGCCAAGTTCTGAAAGTAAGAAAACGCCTGCGCCGCCAACATCTTGAAGAGTTATGTTACGACGAAGTGGAGCATTATATTCGTTCCATTTGAAGATTAGTCTGAAATCACCAATTCCACTTGCAGCTAAAGTTTTAACTGGACCAGCAGAAATTGCATTAACCCTAATATTGTCTTTACCCATATCCATTGCTAAGTAACGAACGCTTGCTTCTAAAGCTGCTTTTGCAACTCCCATAACATTATAGTGAGGCATAACTTTTTCAGCGCCGTAATAGCTAAGAGTGATGATGCTTCCACCGCCAGCTTTTTTCATTAGAGGCTCAGCTTCTTTAGAAATTGCAACTAAAGAAAAAGCAGAAATATTCATTGTGTTGGTAAAGTTAGCTGGGCTAGTATCAAGATATTTTCCTCTTAATTCATCTTTGTCAGAGTAAGCGATGGCGTGAACTAGAAAATCAAGTTTGCCCCATTTTTTTTCTAAATCTTCAAAAACTTTTTTTATCGAAGCAGGATCATTAACATCACAAGGTAAAACAATATCAGAGCCAAGTGAAGCAGCTAGAGGTTCAACTCTTTTTTGCAAGGCCTCTCCTTGATAAGTAAAAGCAAGCTCAGCGCCATATTTTTTAGCTTCTTCGGCAATGCCCCAAGCAATTGAGCGATTGTTAGCAACGCCCATTATCAAACCTTTTTTTCCTTGTAAAATTGTCATAGTGTTTATTAATAGTTTTAGTTATGAAGCCAAGGAAGCTCTTTTTTATTTAAAGCTTCAAAGGCGGAAATGTCACGCTCTTTTTGTAAGGTCAAGCCAATATCGTCAAGACCATTAATTAAGCAGTGTTTTTTAAAATTATCAACTTCAAATTTATATATTTTATTTGCAGCCCTAACTTCTTGTTTAATTAGATCAATAGTAAAACTGTTATTTTCATCATTTGCAAATGATAATAATTCATCAACTTGGTCGGAAGGTAAAGCTATTGGCAAGATGCCATTTTTAAAGCAGTTATTAAAAAAAATATCAGCAAATGAAGGCGCGATTACTGCTCTAATACCAAAATCGAGTAAAGCCCATGGAGCGTGTTCGCGGCTAGATCCGCAGCCAAAGTTATCTTTTGCAACTAGAATTTGTGCGTTTTTATAGGCTGGCTTATTTAAAATAAAATCACTAATTTCTTTTTCTTGCAGGTCATAGCGCATTTCATGAAAAAGATTTTTGCCAAGACCAGTTCTTTTAATGGTTTTTAAAAATTGCTTAGGGATAATCATATCGGTGTCGATATTGATTAGCGACAGTGGAGCGGCAATTGAATTTAAGCTGACAAACTTTTCCATTAGTTAGTAAAATTATTTT
>CALBSF010000021.1 GCA_937927795.1 uncultured Rickettsiales bacterium | reverse complement strand
GCGAGCCTTTAAATTCTACAGATGTGATTGAAAAATTTACACTAGCTTTATATGTAGAAAAATTACAAAACGAAGATGCTATAAAAGCGCAGCAAGAGCTAAATATAGATCGTCCAAAAGAAGTTGATGCTCCTAAAGTTGAAGAAGATAAAAAAGTAAAATCATTTAGACAAGAAGATGAGCAGCTTGAAAAAGTAATGAAGTTACATAAAAGCTTAAGTAATTTAATTGCTAAATTTATTGCAGCTGGAACTCTAAAAGTAGAAAAAACACAAGGCTATGATGAATCTGGCATAGCAATTCAAGAAACTCAATTTATTGGTGAAAACTCTAAAGCTGTATATAGCGGGTTAGAAAGTTTATTAACTGAAATGAGTAAATTATTTAGCTTTGACTCTAATTTTAGATCATATCACGAAGAGCCAGAAAAAGAAGATGTTAGCACTGTTAATCCTTACAGAAGAGCTATAGTTGGTTATGTTCCTGAGGGATTGGATATTGATCCAGAAAAACCACTTAGCGAAAGTCAGTTACAAAAATTTATAGAAGATAGCAAAAGTAGCGCCAAAAAGCCGGCATTTAAACTCGTATCCTTTGCTTTTGGAGATCAAAATCAAGATAGATCTGAATCAAAAGATTTCTTGCAAAGAGCTTTAGCTGACTTTAAAGAAAAAATGGGAATTGACTCAAAAGCACCTTCTCGGGCAACTATACCTGATTCTGCTATAAGCACTCACTCTCCTCTTTTTGCTGCATTAAGAAAAACAGCAGAAAATTCTCGTTAAAGCATCTCGCCAATTTTTTTGGTCTTCAAAATTTCGCGCGCTTTAGCATATTTATCATCATGCCAAAAAATTAAACAACCGTTGCAACCCTTGCCGCAGCAACCTTCCTTGCCAACCCTTGGAGTTCTTGGAGCAATTTGCGGGTCAGCAATTTCTAAAGCTTGAAAATATTTTTTTCTCTTTGCTTCATATTTCATTTCCCTAACTTCTCCAGCTTCTAATTGATGAGAAAGTTGCCTTGATTCAACTTTTAATGTTTCAGAATCATCAAGCATTTTTTCTTTTCTAATTAAAGAAAATTGCGGCAACAATTCTTTTAATTTTTCTTTTTCAATTAGATGAAATGCGTTAGCTGGAATTTTAACTAATGGCTTTATTCCCGCATTTACAACATCAGAAATTTGCCAATTTTTTCCATCTTTTGAATAATTAAATTCATACATTCTAATTAAAATTGGATCACGCATTTGCGGCGATAAAAACTCTAATACATCTCCTGCAGCCAAGCGGTTCTTGGCTTCAAAAATTAAATCATCACCTTGCCATTCAACAACTTTTCCTGCAAATTCATAAAAAGAAGTTGAGCCGGTGCTTTCATAATCATGAGCTAAATTTGTTAGGCGACCTTCGTGAAAGGCAAGAGTATAGCCGCGATTAGCCACAGAATTTATTTCATCCATATAATCATCGGCTTTCCAGTTTTGCGGATCTCTTACATAATCATCAATTGCAGCGCGATAAACTCTGGCAACTGATCCAGCGTAAAACTCGGTTTTATTTCTTCCTTCAACCTTAAATGAGTCAAGTCCTAGCTTGATATATTCATCAAGTTTTGGCAGTAAACATAAATCTTTAGAATTTAGAATATAAGAACCATGAACATCTTCTTCAAAAGGCAAGAACTGACCTGGGCGCACTTCTTCTTCTAAAAAGAAATCAAATAAATCTTTGTTATTTTCATTAATTTCAATTTCGTGTTCGGTATTATCTTTTAATTTAATTTTTAATTTATAACCCCAGCGACATGAATGGGCGCAAGATCCTTGATTGGCACCGCGCTCAGCCATAAAATTTGAAAGCAAGCATCGACCCGAATAAGTCATGCACATCGAGCCATGCACAAAAGTTTCAATTTTAATATTTGGACATTTTTCTCTAATTTCCGCTAATTCTTCGAACGCCACCTCGCGAGCCATAACCACCAAGCTTGCACCTTGTTTTTGCCAAAAATCTACAGTAAGCCATGAACAAACATTAGCCTGCGTAGAAATATGCAGCTCTAGCTCTGGCGCATGTTCTTTTACAAATTGAAAAACCCCCGGATCAGAAATAATCAAACCATCGGGATTCACCGTTTTTACAGTTTCAATGAATTGCGGCAATTTTTCAATATCTTTATTATGAGAAAAAAGATTCAAAGTAAGGTAAACTTTTTTACCCCGAGCATGTGCAAATTCAATTCCCTCAACCACATCTTCCAAAGTAAAACCAGATTTTACTCTCAGCGACATATCAGGAGTTCCACAATAAACAGCATCCGCACCATATAAAATGGCGGTTTTCAAACGATCAAGATTTCCAGCGGGCAGTAAAAGTTCAGGTTTTTTCATAATAAACAAAATTAAATATTCTTAATTATAGAATATTTTCAACTTATCTTTCAATAGAATCAATTTTTTATCAAAATTAGTTAAATTTTATTTGACATCACTAAAGAATGATTTAATTAGTTATTATGTTTTATATTCAAAACAAATATTAAATTTATTAGCTATTTAGTTATGCTTAGAATTCCAACTTTACCAAATGCGAACAATTACCGAGCTGCAACAACCACACCCTCTTCTTTATCTGATTTAGATCTTCGAGCTAATACAGGCCCTGATTTTCTTAAAGATGGTAAAGTTAAGTCAATTACAGAAATGGTTCAGGAAGTTTATCCTGTAGATCATATAGATCCCCAAATAGCTAAGCTTTTAAAAGATGCAATGGATGGCAAATTGCCAGAACCAACGCCAGCAAGAGCTGAAGACCTATCTTCGGGACGGTTTTTGGATACCTACCATAGTCTTTGCGAAAGTCTTTACAAAAGTCTGTCGGATGCTGCAAATGCAATATCTAAATTGGCTGGCCTAGATGCTGAAGTAACGGAAGAGGATGCGGCGGGTGATTCTGCGGATAGCGAAGAAGAGCTTGAGGCTGAAGATATTAAAGAAATTAGCGGCATATGTATGATGCCCAACATAACTCAAGATGGCGGATTATTTACTTTTGAATCTAACTTTACTGGTTGCTGCACCATTGACACTGAAGAGTTAACTTCTAATATTGCGATCAGATGTATTGCATCAGACGGCTCCGCGCACGATCTATCTGGAAACGCTCTGCCAACTGCAAATGAAGGCGAATATGCAATTGGAGATTTTACTATTAGATCAATTAATGGAACCAATGATGGAGATATTTATTTTAAAGGCACTAGGTTTTTATCTGTAAAAGGTCTCATGAATCCAGGATTCGGTAGCGAAACCCCCCCAAGCTCAGAAAGACTCAGCGTTGATATTGCAAAAGTTCCGACATCAGGAAATTATCCTCCTCAGTCAGTAACTTTCTTTGAAGGACACAAACTTGCTGGAAACGTAGTTCCTTCAACCCAAGACCCTAATGCATTTTTGGCAATGACAACCGATGGCACTGGCGTCTTTTTTCTTTCAAAATTTACCAGTACAGGAGTGCAAATAAGTGCTACAACTTTGGAACTAAAACATGGAACAGAGGGAACCTTTACACTTATGCCATTAGGTAGTGATGGAACTAATATTATTATCGGCAGAGTTAAAGTTCCTGGTATAATTTTTCCTATGGTACAAAGATTTAATGAACGTGATAACCCTATGACACTAAACAGCACTCAATTACTAGGGCCCATGGGTGACTTCTCAATTCTACCTAATATTGGACCAATCTTACTTCAATCCCCCGACGGCTCATATTGCCTATACACTCTTGGTCATCAAAATCCAGTAATTGGACCACTTAGTTCAGAGTATTATCAAATTGAAGCTACTGGACTTTGCGCTGCAAGCGATAACTCTTTCTCAGCAGCAGATGATGATAATCTGATAGGGACTTGCGCTGGAACAAGTGTGCCTTCAAAACCATATAGTGTGGTACCTACTCCACCATCTAATTTTACTACACTTGATGGCACAATAGTTAATGTTGTGGCTGGCAATTTGACAGTTGCAGCACCAGTTGTAAGAAATGGGCTTTATCCTACCCATACCGCTACCCCTACACCCAAAACTCCTTCAGACCATTCCAATTCCACTCCGAAGGTAATAGGAGGAGTTCTGGCATCTATAATTGGGGCAATTATTACGATAGGAGGTGGCTACTATTATTGCAAAAAAAACGAGGATGGCTCAGCAACTTTAAGCTTAGTAGATAAGAGAGGGAACGTACGCGCTCAGAATGTTGGTGCACCAGATATGGGCGCTCTAGAAAATTTTTTTTCTGGGTCTAAGCCCACTGATCCTTTATTACGATCAACTGACGTTGCAGCTTCTGGCAATACAGCTTATTCAGATTTAGAAGGCGGTGACGATTCCTATGTTCCACCAACTGCCCCCGCCTCCCAACCAACTGTCCCCCCAGCAACTGCCCCCCACCTTAGAGGAGGAGGAGCGACAGTTATAAGAGTACCCTCACTTGGTGTCGTTCAACCGAAATAAGAAATGATTTTACTTACGCGAAGAATAGGTTTGTAAACCCATTCTTCGCTGAAAGGACCTTCATAACCTCTAGCTCTAGTTTAAGTCAATCTCCACCGGAAAAACCCCGTCTAGCGTTGTTGCATGGCTCTTTAAAAAGCCTGGATCTAATCATCCTCCCTGAAAGAGGAGGATGATTAGATCCAGGCTTTTTAAAGAGCCATGCAACAC
>CALBSF010000020.1 GCA_937927795.1 uncultured Rickettsiales bacterium | reverse complement strand
GATCTACACAGGCGAAGACACTCTTTCCCTACACGACGCTCTTCCGATCTACCAATCAAAACCAAAGCCATCAAGCTACTTAAAATAAAAATATAACGATTAATTTTTTTATGTGCTAAATCGGCGCAAACTAGCAAGGAAAGATAGGAGATTATAACGACGCAGGAAGAGCAGATTCGATTGTAAAATAGTGCCAAATCATAATCGGTAGCAGAAATTGATAGAACATAAAACAAACTCCATACAACCAAATTAGAATTGAAGAGTGTGAAATAGCGATATCTTTTGTTTTTAAAAATTAGAAAAACAGTAAGAAATGAGCAGACAACAAAATTAAAGAAAGCTGAAATTAGAATCAAATCAACCATTAGAAGCCGTCAACAAATTATTCATATTTTTAAGGAAAAACCGGGGCGAATTCCAGACCTTCTTTCTCATCAAAACCATAAATAATATTCATATTTTGCACAGCCTGACCAGATGCACCTTTACATAGATTATCAATCACAGAAACTAAAATTACACGATTTTTTTGTCTTCCTTGCTTAGCGGTGATTACACAAAAATTCGTAGTAACTACATCTTTAATATTTGGCTCACCTTCAATTATCTGCACGAAAGGCTCATCTTCATATCGAATATTTAAACAATTTTTAATGTCATCTATTGAAAAACCATCATTGATTGTGGCGTAAATTGTTGAAATTATTCCGCGATTAATTGGTAATAAATGTGGAGTAAAATCAACCTCAATTTTGCCGCCAAAAGCCTTGGAAAGCTCTTGTTCAATTTCACCTATATGGCGATGTTTAGCAATTGAATATGCCTTAACCGATTCATTAACTTCGCAAAATAAATTACCTTGTTTTAGCGATCTTCCAGCGCCGCTAGTTCCCGATTTAGAATCAATAATAATATTTTGATTAGAAATTAAATTATTTTCCAAAAGCGGAATTAGCGGTAATAATGCAGAAGTTGGATAACAACCCGGATTGGCAATTAAACTAGCCTTTTTAATTTTATTTCTATTTAGTTCGCAAAGACCATAAACTGCATATGGCTGTAAGTGCCCGGCAATATGTTCATGCTCATACCATTTTTTATAATCATCGAGGTTTTCCAATCTAAAATCTGCTGACAAATCAATAATTTTTAAATGAGAATAATTTGGATTTGATAAAAGTTTTTTAAAAGTTTCTTGCGAAGTGGTATGGGGCAAGCAGCCAAAAACAACATCGATTTCAGAAAAATCAACTTCCTCAATTTTTTGTAAAATTGGCAAATTATAATAAACCAAATGAGGGTAAAGCTGGGTAATTTCCTGCCCCGCGTTACTATTTGCAATCAGCGCAGCTATTTCAACTTTTTTATGATTTAGCAAAATTCTAATTAACTCAGCGCCGGTATAGCCTGACGCACCAAGTATTGCAACTTGTATTTTTTTCATCATTTAACTTTGATTAATATTTTTACGTATTTTAAGTGGTTTTTTAGGTAAAAAACATCATTTATTAAGTAGTGATTTATCAGAAGAACATCTAATTATCAACTATCTTTGGTCGATTTTTCTTCCACTATAGCCTTAATTTTTTTTACCCTATTTTCTCCTCTTTTTTTAAACAAAGAAATCACCGCTCTGCCCTCAACCACTGTGTTTTGACTCAAAACAAAAGTTTGATTTGGCATCAACTCAAATTCAACTTCAACTTGGTTATTACTATTAATTTTTGGCGCAAAACTTTCGTTTTTTTGGCCAGAGATAATACGCCATTTACTGATACTAAGCGTCCATAATAATTTTACTTTGTCTTTTTCAACCAAGGTTAAGTAAAGCTCATTTTCAGATTTATTAGTTTTTGGAGTAATTTTTTGATTATTAATCCAAACCACCCACTCATTTGAATTAAAATACATTAAAGAAGAAAGGTAGATATATGATTTTTCACTTTCTTGAACTTTCTTTTCCTCTAATTTTGCTAACTCCTCCATTTCTTTCTTTTTCTTATCATCAACTGTTTTATCTAACTCTTCTTCATCTTCCGGCTTATAAACTTGATTAGTCTTTAAAGACTCTATCGCCCTTTCAACATTACCTGATTCATCAGCATCAAACATCAAAGACTGAGCCTTTCCTATTAACGAAAGTGCTCCAATGCCATCCATAATCCGTCCTTTTACCTCTTTTGCATCCTTGCTGCCAGTAGTATTGTTTTTGACCAAAACATCCGCAACGCCACCAACCCCTCCTTTGATAACTGATAAATTTGATTCTAAAAATCTTTGATTATCTTCACTACTTTTTTGAACATCGCTTTTTTGCACCCCAGTAATAGCATCTTGAGCTGCGGCATTATCAAGCAAAAACAGTAACAAAAAAATAATTTTAATAATTTGCACTATTTGTCTCCTTTATTTACCAAAGTCTCTTGCGACTTTTCTTTTTCCTTAAAGGCATACCAAGAAATATCAACACTTGATTTGATCGCTCCACCACCCTTGCCAACACTAATTTGAACCAAATCTTGATTGGTATATTCCTTGCTTCTGACTATATCCATTCTATTTAAAACTGCATATCCAGGAAGTGATGCTGAAAAATCAGCTAAAAACCCCAAAGCCCTAGCGTCATCAACCGCCTCAAAATTTAAATTTATAGTAGTAAATAAAACATTAATTCTTGATCTTTCAAACAAACCGCCCGATAAATTTTCCGGCAAAGAAACTTTGATCGCCGGATTTATAATTGTATATTTTTCAGCCATGGCTGCAAGCTTAGCATTAACATCATCCATTTTAATGCCTGCGGTATTTTTCTTATTTTCAGTTAAAGTTGGCCATAAAGTTTTATATCTTTTTAGCTCCATGGTTTTACTTTGAAGCTCTTGCGTTTGACTAATAATCTGCGAAGTTTCAGATTTTAAATCTTCTATTTTTCTGCTTAAATCTTGATTTTTATAAGAAGAATAAATTACAGAGGCAACAAAAGCGCTCAATAAAAGCAAGCTTGAAGAAAAATTAATTATGTTTTTTTTGCGTAAAAGCTCAATTTTCATTAGTTTGTAATAACTGTAAAATCAATATTAAAATCATAATATTTTTGGTTAAAATCAATATTTCTTGGCAGCTCAGTATATTTGACCTGACTATTATCGCCAAAATTCTTTTTAACCGCAGAAACTAGCAAATCAAAGTCTCTAAATAGATCTTCTATATCACCACTTTTGTTAAAAATTTTACCAGTAAATTGAATTTTATATTTTATATCACCTTCCGGAAATTTTGAATTAAAATTTTCAATTGAGTAATAAAGATCGGAAGAGCACACGTCTGAACTCCAGTCACATCACGTTATCT
>CALBSF010000019.1 GCA_937927795.1 uncultured Rickettsiales bacterium | reverse complement strand
AAAATTTGAAACAAACCATAGCGTTTAAAAGTAAAGATAATTTTTAGCAGGCGAAGAAATCTCATTGTCGGCTCAGTCTTTCAACACGCTTGGTAAGCAAATCGCAGCGTTCTTTTAATTCATCAACTTGGCGATAGAAATCTTCTAAAGCATAACGATCACTGATTATTTCTGCTTCGTATTGCATATATTGGCTACTTGAATAGCTTGCATTATGACTGACTTGTTTGGCATAATTTACTAAACTATGAAGTAATTTTTCAAATTTAGCCGCAAATAAACCGATTAAAGGAGATTGATGTAAATATAAAGTATTGCTCGGGTCTATCGTTGCTAGTGCGGCAAGTAGATTTTTTGCCAGAGCTTTATCACCCTCAATTTGTAGGGTTTTAAAGGTTTTAAGTTCATCCTGATGAATTAGATGACTTGTTGCGGCTAGTGGAATAGTGATCGTGCAATCTGGGGTACTCGATTCTGCCTCAAGCAATCCTTCAGCAGAAATAATAAAATTTAGTGATAACAGCGGTAAATTTAGCCGAACAATTTTAGTTGCCAGCTTTTGCAATTCAGCACTGGTTGCAGGATTGGCTTTTAGAACTAAATTAAGCGCACTAAGTGCGATAGTGTTAAACATTATGCCTTATATCCTTCTTGATCGGGATGCATGCGAATTGATTCCGCCAGAGATTGATAGCTTTCTGGTATTAGCAGTAAATTTGAGCTAAACAATGGTAATTTTAGTTTAATTATTTTGGTCGCAAAATTTTGCCATTTGCTAACTACTCTCGGATTGGCGTGGAAATTAAAATTTAGTAGTTTGGTAATTAAGTTGGTTATTATCATTAGTATAATTTTCTTTTAAAATTCTTTTGAGTTATTTGATGTTTTTATGATTTTAATATTATCATTTTAAATCAAAAAGTAATGATTAATTTTTTTATTTTAGATAACTCTTCTTCTATTGAAGACTTAATCTGTTCTATAAGTAAATATTTCTGGGCTATTAATTTTTGTGCTTCTAAATCAAAACTACCATTGGATAGAATTGGGATCTTAATGGAGATTTTTGCAATTTTATCTTTTCCTGCTTTATTGGTAAACCCAAAATTTTCTTCTTTTACTCTATCTTCTATGCTATATTTCAAAAATAGATTGTCTAATTGGCTATTATATTGTTTAAATAAAATTAAAGGTATTACTTTTTCGGATAATGAAAATCTACCAGCTCTTATAAAAATTTTCCCGATTGAACCATCAATGTTCCATGTAATACAATTTTCAAAATATTTTATGTTTGGCAAATTATCTTTAACATATCCATAAGTTACGAGATTCTCGTCATTAGAAGCAGAATAAACTGGAATATGTCCTTTATTTAACTCAATAAATGTTTTGGTAAATTTGCTATTATTGGTTTTTTGTGATAAATCAAAAATTTCTCCCAGTTTCATTTCTTTAAAATTTTGCGCTGAATTAAATTTTTTCTCCGCGGAATCTTTAATTTCAGCACTAAGACTGCTTAATGTATCCGATATATCTTGAACTAAAGATGAAAAACCAAGCATACTAACGGCTTTGTCTTCCTCTTCAATTCCTAAAGCTATTTTTTCTTCTTTACTCCACCAGCGATCAATTGACCAGTAGCTATCAACCGTAAACCACTTGATTGGGAATATCTTACAGCGTGGGTCTTTGTTAAAACTTTCAAAGCTTGATTTATTACCCTTAAAGAAATTATACAACGTTGTCGCTTCGTTTAAGTCGTTTTGTTCGATATCAAAGCGATAAATATCACGACTTTCGCCAATTTCACTAACTAAATATGTAAATACAGGATCTGTTTGGATATCTGCTTTATTGTTTTTCTTAGTAAGGCACAAAATATAGGTTTTTTTATTAGTTGTGAAAAAAGTATTAATTGGTAGCGAAATAATACCATCAATAAAACATTCTTGGCGAATAAATTCTCTCAAGTTTTTGTCATTTTGACGATTAAATATACCATCTGGAACCACAATAAAAGCTTTGCCGTTAGGTTTCAATGCTCTTATTATCCATTCCATAAACAGTCCCTCAACACCGATGGCATTGATTTTGTAATATCTTTTTAGCTCACTATCTTTACTTATTTCTTCCTTTAGGTTGCTACTGCCGCTAGTTACATAAGGTGGATTAGTTAAAATCAAATCATATTCATTTTCTATTGGATCTCTTAAAGTTCCTAGAATGGAATTAGTTTTGAGCGTAAAACTTTCATTAAAAATCTTACCAAAAGCAACGGTATGGTTTGGGTAGTCTTTAATAATTTCACTAAAATAAATCAGCATATTTGCTTTGGCTAAAATAATAGTTTTTTGTTCGTCTTTATCAAAGCCTTTGTCAAAACCCCTAATAGTGATTTTAGGTATTACTGAGTCACCTTCGACTTTGTAAAATTGAGATAATTTACTTTTAATTGGTTCAAGCAAAAACTTTCCTACGCCACAAGCTGGATCACAGATAACTGCACCTTCTTTGATCTCATCTTTTGCCATTTTTTCAATAGCTCTTATTACTTTCATTGGTGTGAAAAACTGTCCCCAATTCTTTTTACTAATGCTTTCTTTTAGAAAGCTTTCGAATAATTGGCTTTTGAAGTCATAATCAATATGTTCAAGCCTGCCATATTCTGCAAATTTTTTCAAAACTTTTATAAAAACTGAACTATATCCAGATACTGATTTTTGATCTTTACTCACAAAAATAGTACCATTGATAATAGTTGTATTATCTAATGGATTGTATGGAAAAAGTTCTTTTATTTTTTTCCTAATTTCGTCTGCATAATATTGCAAAATCTCATCTGTTGAATCTGTAGCTTGCATTCCTAATAAAAATTCGAAACTATGTCTATTCTTTAAAATATTTAAATCACTTAAATACTTAAAGATAAATAATTCAACAAAAGTATAAAGACAATTTTCTGGTGTAGCACCACTTACGCTCCAAATATCTTGCCATATTGATTTTGCTAAATCTGTTGGATTCACAAGCTTTTTTGGAAGTATATTATTATTTTTCTCATTAATAGAATAATTGATTTTCTCAATAAGTAAGGGTAAATTCTCGTCGGATGGGTTAAACGGTGTTTTTATTTCAATACCTGATTCATTACAAATTT
>CALBSF010000018.1 GCA_937927795.1 uncultured Rickettsiales bacterium | reverse complement strand
GATCAAAAGATTTGTTTGATCATCCGAATAAAAAAATTATTTGGCATATTTTTGACGCCGAATCTGATAATTTAAAGCAAGATTTAACAGCAATTGTGCAAGATGTTGATTTTGTTGTAAATTGCATAGGAATTATAAAGCCATATGCCAAAGATGATAATGCTGAGCATGTAAAAAGAGCAATTAAAGTTAACTCATTATTTCCACAAATTTTAAATGACCTAAGCTTAAAATCTGGTTTTAAAGTTCTGCAAATTGCTACAGACTGCGTTTATTCTGGACAAAAAGGACTTTATAATGAAGGTGATAAGCATGATGCTCTAGATGTTTATGGAAAAACAAAAAGCTTAGGCGAGGTTGTTGGTAATCCAAATTTTCATAATCTTAGATGTTCAATTATAGGAAAAGAAAAAAAATCATTTGTTTCGCTTCTTGAATGGTTTTTAAGTCAGCCAAAAGGCGCATCATTAAATGGCTTTACCAACCATGATTGGAACGGCGTTACAACTCATCATTTTGGTAAAATTTGTTTAGGTATAATTAAAAATAATTTGCAATTACCGGTTAATCAACATGTTGTTGCTGGAAATATTATTTCAAAATATGAAATGCTTAAAGCATTTGCAAAATATTTTGGTAGAGATGATTTGACAATTAACGCTGTTGAGGCGCCCACAAAGATAGATCGCACAATTTCAACCACTAATCAAGAAACCAATCAAAAAATCTGGCAATTAGCCGGATATCAAACTCCTCCAACCATAGAAAAAATGATTGAGGAAATTTCTAAATTATAATGAAAATAATTACAGTTCTTGGCACTAGACCAGAATTTATAAGACTTTCTGTAATGATCAGAAAGCTTGATAATTGCTTTGGAAAAAATCATATTTTAGTTGATACGGGGCAAAATTTTGAATATAAATTAAACGCAGTTTTTCAAGAAGAGCTTGAAATAAGAAAGCCAGATTACTCACTTGGCGTTAAAGCTGATGATAAATTTGAAAGAATAGGGCTGATGTTACAAAAACTAGGAGAAGTTTTTGAAAAAGA
>CALBSF010000017.1 GCA_937927795.1 uncultured Rickettsiales bacterium | reverse complement strand
TTCTGCTGCCCAAGATTTCCTTTATTGAATCTAGAGTTTCAAGCACTCTATTTGCTGATTCGTAAATAACAAAAGTAAAACTTTTGGGTAAATTTTTTAACAATTTTTCTTTTGCAACTTTAGTGGTTGGTAAAAATCCTAGAAATAAAAAATTATCACAAGCAATTCCGCTAGCACAAAGCGCCGAAAGCAGCGCGCTAGCACCTGGAATTGGTATAACTTTTTGATTATTTTGCTTTAAATAATTAATTAATTTATAACCCGGATCAGAAATTAAAGGGGTTCCAGCGTCAGAAACTAAAGCCAAAGACTTTCCTTCAATCAATAAAGCTAATATTTTTTCACGAATTTTTTGATCAGAATGATCATTATAAACAATAAACTTCTTATTTTGAATTTTATAATTTTCTAATAATCGATTTGAAACCCTGCTATCTTCACAAACAATAAAGTCGACTAATTCAAGGGTATCAAGGGCGCGCAAGGTTATATCTGCCAAATTTCCAATTGGGGTTGCTACTACATAAATGGCATTTTCCACTTTTTTTTCTTTGATTTTAGGAAAAAATTCTTGCATAAATTGTTAAAATGGCTTTGATTTTAGCTTGTTTTAGATAGTGCTCACAAAACTTAAATGATTTTTTAATTATACATATGTCAAAAAATTTTACAAAAATTTTTATTTTATTTTCATTTATTAGCCTTATTTCGTGCAGTTACTTAAATGAAGCTAAAACAAAATACTCTACAAAACCAGCCTCATCAACGCCTCGCGTCAAGCTTATAGCTCCACAAGATTTAACTCACAATCAATTTGAATCTCGCAATTTAAACACCGCTCAAGAAAATAAGGAAAAAACTAAAATTGCTTTATTTTTCCCAATTTCTGGAAAAAATAGCGATTTAGGCATGCATTTATTCAATGCAGCAGTTTTGTCATTATTTGAAAATGACACTAATCATGATATTGAATTAATTTTAATTGATAGCAAAGACACTCCTCAAGAATCTTTGGCGGCCTTTCAAACAATTATTGATCGCAAAATTAAAATAGTAATTGGTCCAATTTATAGCTCTGCAATTGATGCAATTAAAGAAAGGGCGAAAACCAATGAGATAACAATTTTGTCATTATCAAATAACCACCAATTAGCTGGAAATATTAATGATAAAGGCGGCGTATTTTTATCTGGATTTACCATTGAAACTCAACTTGATAAAATTGTTAGTTTTTCAATGAAAAAAAATCGCACAAACTTTGCTATTTTAGCCCCAAATAATCAATACGGACACACTGTTACCAATATTTTAAAAACAATTGTTGATAATAGAGATGGCAATTTTACCGCTTCTGAAGTTTATGATTCAAATTTAAAAAGATTAGAAAAGTCAGTTGAGAGAATTGTTAATTCATTTGCCGTTCCTTCAGAATTAGCTGAAGGCGGTGGCAATAAATTAAGAAAAGATTTTAAAGCAAGTGAAGTTGTAAGATCTTATGTTCAAGTAATTGTAGTTCCAGAAACTGGCAAAAATCTTTCAAAAATAGCAGAGTTGATTAAAAAATATAATATTGAAGAAAGGGATATTAAAATAGTTGGAACTAGTGAGTGGGACAGTCTTTCAACTCTTAATGATCCAAATTTAATTGGTTCTTATTTTGCTGCGCCAGATGCTGGAAATTTTCATGAATTTGAAAAAAGATATAACACTTTATACGGCAATTTCCCACCTAGAATCGCTTCAATTTCTTATGATTTAGTTGCGGCAACCGCAAAATTAATGCAACAAAAGAAAACTGGAGATTTAAAACCTAGCGATTTTACTTCTTACGAAAACCCTCCAATTAATGGATTTAGTGGAATTGACGGATTATTTAGATTTTTACCAAATGGATTAGTGCAAAGAAATTTGGCAATTTTAGAAGTTAAGGAAGATGGGTTTGAAACTGTTGGCAAGGCTAATAGTAAGCTTTTGAGATATTAACAATTATCACGCCCCTTAAAAAGCTTAGAAGCGTGATAATTTATTATTGGTTTATTTTGACGAACTAGATCCCTGACCCTTAGCCTCCCCCAGGCCTTGCCGATAATTTTTTAGCCATTCATACTCCTCTTTTAAAATAGCTTTTGATTCCCCCATATTGCCAAGTATTGCTTTGTATCGACCGTATTCAATTAGCTTTTCTATCTGAGATGGGCTTACAATCTTACCCTTCCTAACCAACTGATCTAAAGCTTCCAAACTTTTAAGCTCCGATTCAATTCTCTCCTCTCTTTTTAAAGCAACACCATCTGGTTCAGCAAAAGTTGTTGGTGGTTTAAGTGATCTTGGAATCAAATTAACAACACGAACCTTATCTACACCTGAAGATCCAGCTCCAGCCGAACCACCCCCTGAAGATCCAGCTCCAGCCGAACCACCCCCTGAAGATCCGGCTCCAGCCGAACCACCTGAAGATCCAGCTCCAGCCGAGACACCTGAAGATCCAGCTCCGGCCGGACCTACATCTCCCCCAACCCCTCTAGCTGCCTCCATCGCCCTTCTATATTCAGCGCCATGTTCTGGCATCCTCTTCTCCTTCTCGAGCAGTTGAGTTTCACTAACGTAATCCGCCACCAAAATTTTAAAATTGTTAGACACGTTGTTTAATAAGTGATAGAAATCAATGGCTTTTGTTTTATCCTCAGGATCTAGCGATCCATCTTTGTCAACAAAAACCGGATTGAATATTCTCAGCATATGACGCATTAATCCTTGAGCTTCCAAAGCATTTTCCCCACCAGTTAGTATAAAAAATTGTAATCTTTGTTCTTTTGGTTTTGTCTGAATTTGCGAAACCCATTTTTTAAGCTTCGGCTCTTTCAAGCGTTCCAACTCTTTTTTTAAAGTTCCTAATTCTCTTGGCATATTTAAAAAATAATAAAGTTATGACAAAATTGTCAGCGAAAAATTATTAAATCATTAAAATAAAAAATCAAGAATAATTATACCAAAATATTCACCAACTTATTTGGCACAA
>CALBSF010000016.1 GCA_937927795.1 uncultured Rickettsiales bacterium | reverse complement strand
AGATTAAGATCTTCCATCCCCGCCCACTAAGCGCTGGGCCCCAAAAGACCCTAAATCTTCTGCAGGAGTCTCTCGCGATCTTAGATCTATTAAAAACCACGAACTGATCTCGGCGGCTTTTCTCTTTAAATTATCTTCTTCAAGATTAGCTGGATCTTTACTTGCTATATTTGCTATACTGGTTAACCAATCTTTTAGTGTTCCATATTTTGACCTTCCATCTTCAACAAAACTTATAATTGAAGAAGTTTTGACTAAAAAATCAAGCTCTTTATCTTCATGACAAGTACGTATATATTTGATAACTTTCACCTTTAATTTACCTCTTTGAATCCAGGCCTGCCTAAACTCTTCTCTTCTTTGGCTTTCATATAAATCATGAGCGTGATCAGATTCTTCTAATTCCTCAGATAATTCCGGATGATCTTCAATAATATAAGAGACAATGTCTAAAATTATTTTTCTTGCTTCTTCTTCGCGATTTCTTAATTCAGTCAACATAGTTAAATTTATTCAAACAAATGAAAACCCCTCAAACAAGTGAGGGGTAACGACTTATAGAAAATTAATAATTTCCTATTTCTTATCTTCATCCTTTTTTACTTCTTCATATTCAGCATCAACAACTTTTTCTGATGATGAATCACTTGAAGAATTATCACTCGCGTTAGATGCATTTTCAGCAGCACCTCCCGCAGCAGGATTAGCTTGAGAAGCTTTATAAATTGCTTCACCCATTTTCATTGAAGCTTGAGTTAATGCATCAGTTGCAGATTTTAATTCTTCTGCTTTTGCATCTGGTTTTGCAGCCAAATCTTTTACTTTTTGCAATTCAGCTTCAATTGCTGATTTTGTTGATGCATCAACTTTATCGCCATGTTCTTTTAGAGATTTTTCAACCTCGTAAACTGCAGCGTCTGCATGGTTTTTAGCTTCAACAAATTCTTTCTTAGATTTATCCGCTTCAGCGTTAGCTTCGGCGTCTTTAATCATTTTTTCAATATCAGCTTGTGATAAACCACCAGAAGACTGAATTCTAATTTGCTGCTCTTTATTAGTTGCTTTATCTTTTGCCGAAACTTTAACCACACCGTTTGCATCAATATCAAAAGTAACTTCAACTTGCGGCATTCCACGCGGAGCTGGAGCAATTCCTTCTAAATTAAATTCACCGAGTAATTTATTATGAACCGCAATATCTCTTTCACCTTGGAAAACCTTGATTGTTACTGCGGTTTGATTGTCTGAAGCAGTAGAAAATACTTGACTTTTATTAGTAGGAATTGTGGTATTTCTTTCAATTAAGCGAGTAAATACGCCGCCCGCAGTTTCAATTCCAAGTGATAATGGAGTAACATCCAAAAGCAATACGTCTTTAACATCGCCTTGAAGAACAGCCGCTTGAATTGCCGCGCCAATTGCCACCACTTCATCAGGATTAACTCCTTTATTTGGCTCTTTACCGAAAAGTTTTTTAACTGTTTCGATAACTTTTGGCATACGAGTCATACCACCAACTAAGATCACTTCGTGAATGTCGGAAGCTTTCAAACCAGCATCTTGCAAAGCATTTTCGCAAGGTTTAATGGTTTTTTGCACTAAATCATCAACTAATTGCTCAAGTTTTGCACGAGACAATTTAACATTTAAATGTTTAGGGCCAGTCGCATCAGCAGTGATGTAAGGAAGGTTAATATCAGTTTCCATTAGCGTAGAAAGCTCAATTTTAGCCTTTTCTGCCGCTTCTTTTAAGCGTTGCAGCGCCATTGGATCTTTAGATATATCAACGCCTTGTTCTTTTTTAAATTCTGAAACTAAAAATTCCAAAACTCTCATATCAAAATCTTCACCGCCAAGGAAAGTGTCGCCATTGGTTGATTTTACTTCAAATACGCCATCACCAATTTCAAGAACTGAAACGTCAAAAGTTCCACCACCCAAATCATAAACCACAATAGTTTGACCACCTTTTTTCTCAAAACCATAAGCAAGAGCCGCAGCTGTAGGTTCATTGATGATTCTTAAAACTTCTAAGCCGGCAATTTTTCCCGCATCTTTAGTTGCCTGTCTTTGAGAATCATTAAAATAAGCTGGAACTGTAATTACGGCTTTTTCAACTTTTTCACCCAAATAACTTTCCGCAGTTTCTTTCATTTTCATCAAAGTAAAAGCAGAAATTTGGCTTGGAGAATATTTTTCGCCTTTAATTTCAACCCATGCATCACCATTAGCTGATGGAACAATTTTATAAGGAACTAAATCTTGATCTTTTTTAGTTAGCGGATCTTCAAATCTGCGACCGATTAATCTTTTAATCCCAAAAATTGTATTTTGTGGATTGGTTACCGCTTGTCTTTTAGCTGAAGCGCCAACCGTTCTTTCGCCGTTATTTAAAAAACCGATAATTGATGGCGTAGTTCTAACGCCTTCAGAGTTTTCAATAACTTTAACATTTTTTCCTTCCATGATTGCAACGCACGAATTCGTGGTTCCAAGGTCAATTCCAATTACTTTAGACATGTTTTTGTGATTAATTGA
>CALBSF010000015.1 GCA_937927795.1 uncultured Rickettsiales bacterium | reverse complement strand
CCTTCAAGAAAAATAGTTTCATAGCCCATCTCCTTGAGTTGTGACATATTTTCAAATATGATTCTCTTTGAAGCGGCGTGATCGTGATGTTCTCCGATACAAAAACTTCCCTTTAAAAGATCGCCAAGGTTTTTTACCTTAGGAATTTCTCTAGCCAAGGACATTTCCTGGCGGAAAAATAATTCCTGATCCAATTCTTCTTTTGTAAAGATAGATCTTTCGCCCGTTTCTTCATCAATATGAATTGAGCTTTCTTCCTCTTCTATGATCGCTCTTGATTTTAAAGTTTTAATTAGAGTTTCTGAGCTAAATTGAGGAAAAAAATCAAATAGCTTAATGAGTATTTCTCTGTCTATGGTCTGCAGTTCTGTTTTTGAAAAAAGAATATCAATGGTTTTTGTCTCATCATTAAATTGGAAAATTCGGTCATAGCCAGTTTTTGATAGAATAAAATTTTTTAAATATAAATATGAATAATTATTTTCTGGATCTTGCGATTGCCAATCTGTTTTTTTAACTGCGACTAATTCATTTAATGTAAAATGGCTAGAAAGTCTTCTTTTTAAAAATGACGGCTCTTCTCCTGCAGAAGAAAAAGATAAATGTTTTCTTCTAATATATTCGTCAATAGCTCGTTCTTTTTCTTTAAAAGTAGCTGATCTTAATCTTGCTAGATTTAGCAAAGGTTCTATTGCTTGATTTGCCGTGATTGTATCTTGATATCTTGTAAAAAATTTTTCCTTTTCTACAGCATTTCTTAAAGTTCTTAAATTGGCGCCTTGTGATTTTTCTGGATCTCTGATTATCATGGCAAAATCAGCGGCGATTAAAGGTGCAAAAGCAGCGAATTTTGATTTTTGTGCCTGGTTAAAGCTTTCATTTAAATTTATCCAGTGACAGATTATATTTGTTAAATCATTTTCTGAATATTCAGTTAATGACTTAGTTCTCTCTAGCTTCATTCTGTGCAAAATAGCTGGACTAATTGGTGATCTTCCCTCTAAGCTTATTTGATTGATGCTGGCTATACACATAAAGCCAGGATTCTCTGATTTTTTTTTAGTAATTGGATGCTCTCCTGTTAGGGCGGCATTTAGAATTTTTTCTAAACCATCATCAATACAAGCATTTAGCTCATCAATCCATATTATATTTCCTTCTTCAAAGGCTTTGATGATAATTTCCTTTTTTTTAGCTAAACTTAAAGAAGCGTCAATTTTATAATATTTTCTTCCAGGTGTATCTTCGAGTTCGGCTCTCACTATACCTTGACTGTCAAGTATAGATTGAATCATTTCACTTTTTCCAGTTCCTGAATCTCCTTCAAAAATTAAGCCATTAATTCCCACCGCTTCATTAGGAAATAATCTCAATCTTTGCAGTTCTCTTATTTTTAATGATAAAAGAAGGCTCTTTTCTGCTCTTATTGTGGCATCAGTAGAAATAAAGTTTCTACTGATAATATTTGGCGTTAATTGAGCTTTAAATAATTCTTGAGCGATAAACTCCAGCGCCTGTTCTTGCAATTCTCTAACAGTTAAAGCTTCTCTTGGTCCTTTATTTGCTTTATTAACCGCTTGATAATTTCTAATTAATTCTACGGCTTTTTCTTTAAATAATTCCTCGTTAACAATTACTGTTTGAAATGCCAAATCTATTTTATCATAGATTGAGGCCTTTAGAATTTGTTCATAAATATAAGAGGTCGGAAAGTCTTCCAAATGCATTTCTGGAACTAAATTATCAGCAAAAAGTTTTTGCTCAAGTCTTCCTCCGCCATATTCTTTTGGGTTTCTAGCAAATACAACCTTATGTTTTGGCGATAATTCATAAAATTTACCTTTATGAAGAATTTTTCTATTTCCTCCTTTTTTCAAAGGAGCGAACATCATGAAATTGGTATCTTCAATATTTGATTCATCAATAAATAAAACTTTGTCAGACCCTAGCTCATCATCTAAAGCCCATTCTTCAAATGATTCCATTTCGCGATAAACCTTAACATTGCGCGACTTATCTTTTTCAAACATCTTCATTAAGCGACTTTTTCCTACGCCGCTATGCCCAACCATTTGCAAGAGATCACAGTTCATTATTAGTTCTATAAATTTCTCTTTTCTTTCATTTATAAAATCTTCTGATTTTTTTGCACTATGATCGTCAAGCTCTGATTTATCTAATGTTTCTTTATAAATTTCAGCTTTTGCTTTCTCAAGAGCTTTTCCTTCATATCTTACTTCATAAAAAGCTTTTGGTAAAAAATTTAATAGTTCGCTTATTTTAGTTGACCCAGTAAGGGTTTCATCTTCAATTATTATTGTTAAATTTGCGGCTATTCCTTCAAATTCAGGCGGTATTGCAAGAAGCATTGGATGAAGCATTTGTAATAGATCATCACTAAATTTACCTTTTAAAATAATTTTTCTTCCTAAGCGTAAATATTTTAATAATTTACTAGTTAGTTTTTCAAAATTTATAAATCCACTTTCCGTGGTTTCAAATGTGATATTGGAAACTAAATCTTGATAAGAGTAATCTTCAATATCTATTACCGCATAAGCTTTGCCTATTCTTTCTTTTATATCAGTGGCAGTTCTATTAGTATTGTTACTAATGATAATTTTTGGAATTTGAGGTATAGTGCTTGGTGCTTCACCCAAATCGGCAAAAATCTCACTTAAGTCATCAGCGAATCCCTTTCTTTCTTCTTCGCCAAGACTCGTAGCGATTTTAATTTTAGTTGGAAATTCAACTTTAGGAGCTAACTTTAAATCAAGTTTTACCCCCCAAGCTTTGGCTTGACGAAACAAGCAATACCACTGACTTTCTGAAAGATTGGAAGTTATAAATAATCTTAGAGTTTTATCTTTTAAAGCAGCTGTTTTTCTTATCAATCCTAATTCTTCCAAATAACGACCACCTGCGATTGTTTTGTCTTGAAGTAAAATATCAAATAGATAAGTATTTATTAAGTGATATTTGTTAGGGGAGGGTAGTTTATCATAAGTGACAGATTTTTCTAAAGAACATTCATCAAATTCGGTAAAATCAAAACTTCGTAAAGGAGTTTTAAATTGAAAATTCTCAGGAATTGGAATTTGGTAGCCATGATATTCTAAATATCCAAAACTTTTAGCTTGCTCAAATTCATATTTTAATTTTTCGGCATCTGCTCTTGAAATATTAGTGATCTCAAAGTTATGCTGACCAATTTTCAAGCGAGCAATAAAATCACTTTTTTGCCACTCCATTTTATCGCCAACCAAAACAATTTTTCCAAATAAAGCTTGGCGATAGTTAGGAAGTCCTTGTAGGTCAATTTTAGCGAACTCTTCTTTTTCAAGCAAACCATGGGGGAGGGGGTGATCTTCAGTTGCTGTATTGCCTGCGGCAGCTCCAGCTCCAGTAACTAATGGTGGCTGATGAATTTCTGCTGCTGCAGCCGCCCCCGCACCCAATATTAAAGGATGATCTATGCTTGGTTTTAGGTGTGATTGCAGTTCTGAAATAGATAAATTAGAAACATAACTTTTTTGATGACGAGAAATAAAAGAAGGATCTTTGGGTTTTTTACCAGTTAAGCCGATTATTTGTAATTGTGTAGGAATTTCTCTATCGCAAATATTGCGCTTGATATCAAGTAAGGTATTTAACGCCAGTCTCTGGCGAGAGTCAAAAGCATCCCAATTAATTAATAAAAGAGGGTTTTCTTCTAGATTCATTCCATCAAAGAAGCGCTCTAGTAAACCAATTTTTGATAT
>CALBSF010000014.1 GCA_937927795.1 uncultured Rickettsiales bacterium | reverse complement strand
TCGATATAATCCCCTCTCCCTTGAGGGGAGAGGGTTAGGGTGAGGGTGATTGGTCCTTCCAAGATAGCACCAATTTAAAAAGCCATCATCCTCTTTAAAACTTCACCCTGCCCTAATATTTCCACCACATCAAAAACTCCGCCGGCAGAACTGGGTGAAAAAGTAAGCGCTATTCTTAAGGCGGGGCCAAAATCTTTTATTTTTAGATTTTTTGTCGCCGCATATTCATTGATAGCGTTTTTTATGCCGTCATGTGTCCAATCTTCTAGCTTCTCAAAAATAACCGCTAGATCACTAATTAAATCTTTTTTTTCTGATAGTATTTTTTTTGACTCATCATTAATTTCCATCGAAAAATTATCAAAATAAATTTCAGCGGCTTTGGCTATTTCGTTAATTGTATTTGGTTTTTCTTTTAAGAATCTTAATGCTTTGATAATACGATTTTTTTCATTTATTGAAATTTCTTTATCAAAAAATTCTTTGATTAAATCAAATAATTCTTCATCGGATTTTTCTTTTATGTAATGTTTATTAACATGGTTTAACTTAGCAAAATCAAATCTTGATGGTGATTTTCCAACTTTTGCAATGTCAAAAATTTCTATTGCTTTTTTATCACTAATAATTTCGTCATCGCCGTAACCAAAACCAAGTCTAAGCAAATAATTTCTTAAACTTTCGGGTAAATATCCTAGATTTTTATATTCAATTACTGAAGTTGCGCCATGTCTTTTTGACATTTTTGCACCATCTGCGCCATGAATTAGAGGAATGTGAGCAAATTTAGGAACTGCCCAATCCATTGCGTCATAAATTACTTTTTGTCTGAAGGCATTATTAAGATGATCGTCGCCGCGAATTATGTGAGTGATTCCCATATCAAAATCATCAACCACGACAGCAAGCATATAAGTTGGGGTTCCATCTCCTCTAAGCATTACCAAATCATCTAATTCTGAGTTTTTTACTCTTACGCTTCCTTGCACCAAATCATCAATTATGGTTTCACCTTCTAGCGGAGCTTTAATTCTAATTGCCGGTTTTACAGTTGAACTTTGAGAATTAAATTTATCGCGCCATGGGCTTTTGAAATGAAAATTTTCTTTTTTATTTTCAGCATTTTTACGCATCTCATCTAATTCTTCTGGCGACACATAACATAAATATGCTTGATTTTTTTCTAATAATTTTTGCGCAATTTCTTTGTGTCTTTCAATATTTTTTGATTGTAAAACAAAATCTCCATCATGCTTTAAGCCAAGCCAGTCAAGACCTTGTATGATCGCATCGATTGCTTGATTGGTTGATCTTTTTTCATCTGTGTCTTCGATTCTTAGTAAAAATTTTCCACCAAAATGTTTCGAAAAGAGATAATTAAATAATGCGGTTCTTGCTCCTCCGATGTGTAGATATCCAGTTGGAGATGGTGCAAAACGAGTAATTACTGACATGTTTAAAAATAAAAATATTTGGGATCTTGACTTATTTGTTAATAGCGTCCAAATTACATTATATAAAATAAAGTTAAAATTACAAAATTTAAAATTAAAAATGGCAGTAACCTCAGCCAATACAGATATAGGCGCCAAGCTAATAGAAAAGAAAGTTATTTCTGAAGATCAACTCG
>CALBSF010000013.1 GCA_937927795.1 uncultured Rickettsiales bacterium | reverse complement strand
AAAATCTGGTCTAGAAGATCAACAATTTTACCACAATTTGTGGGAATTAATTTTGCCGTTCATAATGGCAAAAAATTCGTTTCTGTTTCGGTTTCTGAAGGAATGGTTGGCCATAAATTTGGCGAATTCGCACCTACTAGAACCTTTCATGGCCACTCTGGCGATAAAAAAGTTACTAAAGCATAGTTATGACTGAAAAATTATCAATAGCTTCATTACCAGCAGTAAAATCTAGCCCTATTAAAGTAATGAGAGTTACTAAAAATATAACTGGCTTGAGAGTTTCTGAAGCTTTAAAACTTTTACAATTTTCAAAATTAAAATTGGCTCCAATTGTTAAGGCTCTTGTTTACTCAGCTATGTCAAATGCTGAAAACAACCACAATATGGATGTTGACACTTTATATATTAAAGAAGTTGATGTTGGTCGCGCTTTTGCTCTACGCAGATTTTCTGCAAGAGGAAGGGGTCGCTCTAGCAGAATCTTAAAAACTTTTAGCAATATCAGAGTAGTTTTGGCTGAAAAAAAACAACCAGAACAAGTAACAAAAAAACAAAAAACTAATTAAACAATGGGTCAAAAAGTTAATCCGGTAGGTTTCAGGCTTTTAAACAGCAAGAACTGGGAATCAGTTTGGTGTGAGAAAAAAGACTACGCTAAAAAATTACTTAGCGATATCACCATCAGAAATTTTATTAAGAAAAACTATTCTCACTGCGGAATCGGCAGTGTTATAGTTGAAAGAGCTTCTGATAAAATCAACTTAATTATCAAAACCTCTAAACCAGGCGTTCTAATTGGCAAAAAAGGTCTTGATATTGAAAAAATCAATACCGCCGTTGAAAAAATTGCCGGCTGCAAGGTTGATGTAAAAATTGTTGAAATAGACAAACCAGATATCAATTCTTCCCTAGTAGCTCAAAATATAGCTAAACAACTAGAAGGAAGAGCTGCTTTTAAAAAGGTTATGAAAAAATCTATGCAATCTGCCATGAAATATGGCGCACTTGGAATTAAAGTGAGCGTTGCTGGAAGATTGGGTGGAGCTGAAATAGCTAGAACCGAATGGTATAAAGAAGGATCTATCCCTCTTCACACCCTTCGTTGCAATATAGATTATGCTATCGCAAGAGCTTATACAACTTACGGAGTGATTGGCGTTAAGGTTTGGATTTACAAAGGTTTCACTGAAAAGAAATCAAAACAATCAGTTTAAATTAGATTTTTACTTAGATTAATATGTTAGTACCAGCAAAAACAAAATATAGAAAGTCGCAAAAAGGTGGTAAAAAAATCCTTGGAGCGGTATCTAATGGTCACAGTCTTCAGTTTGGCTCTTTTGGTCTAAAAGCCCTTGAGCCAGGAAAGCTAAATTCAAAACAAATTGAATCAGCTAGAAAAGTGGTTACTCGTTACATGAAGCGCGCTGGAAAACTGTGGATAATGGTCTTCCCTCACACTCCTGTAACTAAAAAACCAGCTGAAGTTAGAATGGGAAGTGGTAAAGGTAGCGTTGAATATTATATCGCAAAAATCAAACCAGGTCGCATTATTTTTGAAGTTGACGGAATTGACGATGTTTCTGCAATGACAGCTTTACAAAAAGCTGCTGCAAAACTTCCCTTTAAAAGTAAAATTATAAGTTTAATATAGATAAAAATGACAGTAGAAGATAAAAAATCTATTTTGGCAAATATCGCCCTTTTAAAAAAAGAACTTTTGATGATGAGAATCAAAGCTTCTTCTGGCGAAACCATTATCATAAAAGATTACAAACATAAAAAGAAGGAAGTTGCAAGACTTTTTACTAAACTTAATTCCAACAAAGCTTAAAATGAAAATTAAGGTTTTAAACATAATAGATGAAAAAACTTTTAAAGGCGTTTCAACTGCCCGTAAAAAGCATCCGCAATATGGTAAATTCATTACGATACATAAAAAATTCTTGGTTGACTCAAGGGGTCAAACAGTAACTATTGGAGATGAGGTAGAAATAGTCCCTACTAAACCAGTCTCTAAAACAAAAAAATGGGCATTAAAAGTTAATTAGTTTATTAGTTATGATTCAAATGCAAACAAATCTAGTGGTTGCCGATAATTCAGGCGCAAAAACTGCTAGATGTATTAAAGTTCTTGGTGGGTCAGACCACATGATAACTGGAATTGGTGATATTATAGTTTTATCGATCACCAGCGTTATTCCTGGCGCTAAAGTTAAAAAAGGACAAGTGGTTAAAGGTGTGATAGTTCGCACCAGAAGTAAAATTGTTCGCTCTGACGGCAGTTTTGTTAAATTTGACGATAATGCTGTGGTTTTAGTTGACAAAGACGGTGAGCCAATTGCAACTCGCGTTTTTGGTCCAGTTGCTCGTGAAGTAAGACAAAAAAACTTTTTAAAAATTGCATCATTAGCTTCGGAGGTTTTATAATATATGGCACAAAAATTTAAAAAAGGCGACGAAATCATCGTGATCTCTGGATCTGACAAAGGTAAAATTGGTAAAATTCTTTCAGTAATCAAAGACAGATTGCTTATAGAGGGAGTGAATATTAAAACCATTCATAAAAAACCTACTTCTTCTAATCCTGGTCAAATTGTGAAATCTGAAAGATCTATTCACGCTTCTAACGTTTCTCACGTGGAAGCTGGAAAAGCAATTAAAATTAAATTTGTAACCGAGGCTGGAGAAGGCAAAGACTTCACTAGAAAATCTCGTGTTTCAAAAAAATCTGGAAAAAAAATTGGACAATAATCGATGCAAACTTTAACTGAAAAATTATATAAAGATTCCATTGTCGACTTAAAGAAAGAATTTTCTTACACTAACGACATGGCAATTCCAAGACTTAAATCAATTAGCATTAATGCTGGGATTAAAGCCGTAGATAGCGACAATAAATTCTTGTCTTACCTTGTAACTCAAGTTTCAAATTTATCTGGCCAAAAAGCTACTCTTACTAGAGCTAGAAAAGCGATTGCTACTTTTAAATTAAGAGAAAATCTTCCAATTGGCTGCAGAGTTACCTTACGCGGTAAAAAAATGTATCAATTTATGGATCGTTTAGTTAATATAGCACTTCCTAGAATTAGAGATTTTCGTGGGTTATCTTCTAAAGGCTTCAATCAAAGCAATCACTATAGCTTTGGAATCAAAGAGCATAATATATTTTTAGAAGTTGATTTAGATAATATTCCTAAAATTTTTGGTATGAATATTACCCTTACAACCACTGCAAAAAATAAAGAAGAAGCTTTGTTTTTGCTTAAAAAATTAAATCTTCCAATTAAATAAATATGGCAAAGCAATCCTTAGTTAAAAGAAATAAAAAAAGAGAAAAAATTAATCAGTTGCACAGAGCAAAAAGAGAGAAATTGATTAATGTTGCAAAGAATGAATCTTTGCCTTTTGAAGAAAGATTAAATGCTCAAATAACTCTTTCTCAAATGCCTCGCGACGGCTCAAGATCAAGACATAGGAACAGATGCAGCTTGACTGGAAGGCCTAGAGGAAATTTACAAAAATTCGGTTTATCGCGTATTGCGGTTAGAGAATTAGCATCTTGGGGACAAATTCCAGGATTAGTTAAATCAAGTTGGTAATTATATAATTTAATAAAATGTCTTTTAATCATCCAGTTTCAGATTTAGTAGCAATAATTAAAAATGGCTATCTAGCAAAAAGAGCTTTGGTTAGCTCACCTATTTCTAAATTAAGAGAAAATATTCTTAAAGTTTTGAAAGAGGAAGGCTACATATTGAACTATAGTAAATCAAAAGCGGAAGGAAGCTCTATTCAACGCTTTGATATTCATTTAAAATATCACTATTCAGCTCCGGTTGTGAGTGAAATTGAAGTTATTTCAAAGCCAGGAAAAAGAGTTTATCGCTCTTCAGAAGAAATTCCTTTAATAAAAAATGGTCTTGGTTTGGTAGTTATATCAACTTCTCATGGCGTAATAGCTGATCACGAAGCTAGAAATAAAAAGCTTGGTGGAGAAATTTTGCTTAAAATATTTTAATCTTTAGAAAAATATGTCTCGCGTAG
>CALBSF010000012.1 GCA_937927795.1 uncultured Rickettsiales bacterium | reverse complement strand
TTTTAAAGAAAGAAAATTAAAATGCAGTAAAGATAGGTAATATAGGTCTTCTATAGGATAGCCATCAAAATCACGAGCCTGATTTTGAGAATAAAAAATATTTAAAAAGTCCAGAAAATTTTCGGCAGAAAAATCATTTTCATGCTTTTGTTTAACGGAAAATTTTACTATTTCTTCAGTTAATTCTTGCACTTTTTTCATTTTTTAAAAATCTTATTTTTTGATTAAAATTACAATGATTTGCATCCCTTCCAGTTTTGGATTAAACTCTGGCTTAGCATAGGGCTCAGTATCTTTTAAAACATCAGCCATGATTCTGCGCGCTAGCTCTGAGTGGGTAATTTCCCTTCCCTTCATTCTAACGCTGACCTTTACTTTGTTGCCTTTTTTAATGAATTCTATTGCATGCTTTACCTTAACATCGTAATCAGCTTTGCCAATATTTAAGGTCATTTTAATTTCTTTAACCTCAACTACTTTTTGTTTTTTCTTGGCATCAGAAGCTTTTTTTTGCAGCTCATATTTCATTTTACCAAAATTGGCAATTTTACAAACTGGAGGTGAAACCCCCGGAGAAACTTCCACCAAGTCAAGGCTTGCATCGCTAGCCATTTTTAGAGCTTCCATTGTGTCTAAAACACCGATCATTTGACCATTTTGGTCGATAAGCCTGACTTCTTTAACTTTTATTTGATCATTAATACGAAATGGGTTGTTTGAGCTTGATGTTTGCTGAGGTTTTATTGGTTTCACAAGAAAAATAAATTATTAAAAAATACCTAAAATTAGGCTGATGGCTAAATAGAAATGATTACTTGCTAGGCGTAAATTTTGCTATTGCAACCATAAACAACCACTTACCAAAGCCTCATTGTAGAAAATTATCACTAATTTTCAACTATTTATTAGCCATTGGACTTTTTTTATAGGCGTATAGGAAATAAATAGCCACACTGCTTCCTAGCCAAATTAGAATTGGAACCGTGATTTCTTCTAATAATTTGTAAGATAAGTATGAGCAGCTTAAAATTGCTATTGGCGCAACTATGAATAGCGCTGGGCATTTGAAAGGTCTTTTTAAATCCGGTCTGGTTATTCTTAAAATCACCACCCCGATTATTGAAGCAATGAATGTTAACAGGGTTCCAAAGCTAGTCAAATAACTAAGAGTTTTAAGCGGAACGAATCCAGTTACTATAGCAACAGTTACTGAAACCAATAAACAGCTGATGTAAGGAGTGTCATATTTTTTATGAATCGCTCCAAAATATTTTGGCAAAAGACCATCACGAGCCATTACGAAAAAAATACGCGATTGACCATAAATTAACACTAGCAGAACTGCAACCATTCCCGCTATTGCGCCGGTTGAAATTAGAGCAGAACCAAGATTGCTACCATTTTTTTGTAGCGCATATGCCATTGGAGCGGCAATGTTTAATTCTTTATAATCAACAATTCCAGTAAGGGCTAAGGCAACTGCGATATATAATATTGCGCAGATAATTAGTGATCCAATCATACCAATTGGTAAATCTCGATTTGGATTTTTAGTTTCTTCGGCGGCAGTTGAAACTGAGTCAAATCCAACATAAGCATAAAAAATTGCTGCAGAACCAACAGCCACGCCAGACCATCCAAATGGCATAAAATCAGCATAATTTTTCATTTCAATATGAGGAACCGCGATAATCAAAAATAAAAAGATAATGGCTAGCTTAACTGCAACTAAAATGCGATTAACCCAAACACTGCCTTTTGTTCCACGAACCAACATCAAGCCAACTAAAATCGCAATAGCAGAGGCTGGAAGATTCATAATTCCGCCATCAGCTGGTGATTTAGTCAAACTTTCTGGAATATTTATTCCGCCAGATTTTAAAATTCCAACAAAATATCCCGACCAACCAGCAGAGACTGTAGAAGCGCCAATGGTATATTCAAGCAATAAAGCGCAAGCAATAATCCAGGCGATAAATTCCCCAAAAATTGCATAGCAGTAAGTATAACAACTTCCTGAAACTGGCAATGCAGCAGCCAGTTCAGTATAAGCAAGACCAGTAAAAATACAAACTAACCCGGCAAGCAAATATGAAAGGGAAATTGCTGGACCAGCATGTTCTGCGGCAGCAATTCCAGTTAAAACAAAAATTCCAGTTCCTATGGTGCAACCAATTCCAAATAATACTAGATCAAATGCAGTCATGGTTTTGGCTAGAGTGGTTTTTTTTGCTCCACTGATAATACTTTCAATTGTTTTAACTCTAAAAAGTGATTTCATATGCTTGATAAATTTGTTTTATTAATTTATTTATTCATAGGGCTATGCTTGTGAACATAGGTAAAATATGCCACCAAGCTTACTACGATTAATATTGCAAATGGAAGGAATGTTTCCAAAAGCAGGCTATAAATTAGGTATAAACAGCTGATAATTGCAATTGGAGCAACCACAAAAACCGCTGGACATCTAAATGGTCTTTCAAGTTTTGGTCTTCTAACTCTTAAAACCATAACCCCAATTAACGCCACTACGAATGAAGTAAGTAAAGTTAAATTTGTTAAATATCCTAAAGTTTTGATTGGAACTAAGCCGCCAAATAAAGCAACTGCGAACATGGTAGTGATGCAGCTGATATATGGAGTGCCATATTTTTTGTGAATTTTGCTAAATTTATCTGAAATAAGGCCATCTCTTGAAATAACGAATAAAATTCTAGATTGACCATACATCATGATAAGAATTACTGCAATCATTCCAAAAACAGCGCCAGTTGCAATTAATGCAGATCCAACATTGCTGCCATTTTGACGAAGCGCATAAGCCATTGGCTCAGCATTACCAAGTTCTGAATAATTAGTAATTCCGGTTAGTAATAATGCCACTGAAATATAGAGAATAGCACACACTACGATTGACCCGATAATTCCAATTGGTAAATCACGATTTGGATTTTTGGTTTCTTCAGCAGCAGTTGCAACAGCGTCAAAACCAACATAGGCAAAGAATATTGTTGCCGCACCAACTGATATTCCATGCCATCCATAAGGCATAAAATCAGCATAATTTTCCATTTTTACATTTGGAACTGCTATCACAATAAACAAGAAAATGATAAAAAGCTTTACCGCAACTAGAACGCGATTCAAAATAACACTTTCTTTAGTTCCGCGAATTAATAAAAATCCAATGAATAGTGAAATTAAAGAAGCTGGCAGATTAATAATTCCACCTTCAGCCGGTGAAGATGTGAGGTAAGAAGGAATATTGACTCCCCCTGATTTTAAAATTCCTGTAAAATATCCAGACCATCCAACTGAAACTGTTGAAGAAGCTAAAGTATAGCCAACCACCAATAAACAGCCAACAACCCAAGCAACCAATTCACCAAAAATTACGTAAGAATAGGTATAAGAACTTCCAGCAACAGGAATTGCTGCGGCAAGCTCTGCATAAGCAAGACCGGTAAAAACACAAACTAAGCCGGCTAACAAGTAAGAGATGGAAACTGCGGGCCCAGCATGTTCAGCTGCGGCAACTCCAGTTAAGACAAAAATTCCAGTTCCAATAGTGCAACCAATTCCAAACAAAATTAAATCCCAAGCACCCATGGTCTTTTCCATGGTGTTCTTCTTGGCGTTGCTAATAATATTTTCGATAGTTTTAGTTCTAAAAAAAGCCTTCATTGATACCTCGTTTATTTAAAAATTAAAATTTCTATGTCCCAAGATATAAAACTAAAGTTTTTTTTAAGTCAAAGGAAAATTTTATTAATTATCAGGTTGCGGTAAAAAAAATAACAGATAAAAATAGGATATTGGTTAAATATATTTAATAAAATGCTAATTAAAAATACCCTTACAAAAGCACTGTTTATTGTCTTTATAGCATTTTTTTATGCTAATAATCTTTGGGCTGAAAATTCTAATATTTTGGTAAAATCTATTATTTTTAACAAAAATGAAGAATTTGAAATTTTTGTGTCCGCTAAGCCAGATTTTAAAATTTTTACCCTAGAAAACCCAAATCGATTAGTAATCGATCTTTTTAATTCTAGATTTGAAGAAGAAAATTATCAACCTAAATTAGCTTATTTTACAACTTCGTTTCGCACCAGATCTAGTCAAAACTCACTTCGGGTTGTTTTTGACTTAAATCAAAAAATTAAAATTCAGAAAACTAGATTTGGCAAAGTTAAAGATAAATTGGAAGGAAAAATAAGCATAAAAATTATTGCCGACAAAACCATTGCCAGTAAGCCCTTAAATAGCAACAATCAGGCTTTAAATCAAGTTGCGCCTCAAAATCTACTTAATAAAAAAATAAATAATATAGATAATGGTAAATATATTATAACAAAACCAAAAAGAACCCCAATCATTGTAATTGATCCTGGTCATGGCGGAAAAGATCCTGGAACAATTGGTAATTTTGCCAGAACTAAGGAAAAAAACATTACTTTGTCTTACGCCAAAGAGCTTGCCAAACAACTAGCTAATACTAAGAAATATAAAGTTTATTTAACTAGAGATGATGATCATTTTATTCAACTTAGACAAAGGGTTGAAAAGGCTCGCAAAATAAGGGCTGATATATTTATTTCTATTCATGCAAATGCGGCGGCAGATGATTCGGTTTCTGGATTTTCAATTTACACCTTATCAGAAAAATCATCAGATAAACAAGCTGAACTATTGGCGCAAAAAGAAAATCGCGCCGGCATTATATCTGGAGTTAATTTTTCTGGCGCAAGTCAAGATATTATGAAAACTTTGATTGATTTATCACAAAGAGAAAGTAAAAATAGCTCTGCAAATTTTGCAAATATTGCAATTGACTTTGTTAGAAAATCTGGAATTGAAATTTTGCAAAATACTCATCGTTTTGCAGGATTTGCGGTTTTAACCGCTCCAGATATGGCTTCAACCCTGATTGAATTAGGTTATTTATCTAATAAAGAAGAAGAGGAAAAGCTGAATTCCTTAAGTTACAAAAGAAAAATTGCCAAAAAGATCGGAAGAGCACACGTCTGAACTCCAGTC
>CALBSF010000011.1 GCA_937927795.1 uncultured Rickettsiales bacterium | reverse complement strand
AACCGGCATTACAAATTCAAAAACAGTTGAGGTATAATAATCTAAACCTCTTACTAATTTTTGATTTACGTTATGTTTAATGTTGAATTTATTTAAAAGATTCAATATTTCATCAAAGCGCTTTTTTGATTCATCTAAATAAAAATTAGTAATTTTTGGTGCGTCATTTAAAAGCTCAATGTCTTGCACCTCTTTAGAATCAAGGATTCTTAAGGGATTTTTTTCTAAACGATATAAAGAGTCTTTTGATAAACCATCTTTAAATTTTGTGAAATATTCACTTAGTGCGGTTTCATAATTGATTTTGGTTTGTGAGCATCCTAATGAATTTATTTCTAAAGTTGTTTTATCTAAAACCCCCAAATCCTTCAAAATAGAGTTTGCAAGCAATATTGTTTCAACGTCTAAGTAAAAATTATCGCAGCCAAAAACCTCAAAATTTATTTGATGAAATTGTCTTTGGCGACCTTTTTGTGGGCGGTCATAACGAAAAATTGGACCAAAAGAAAAAAACTTTCTTGGTAAAATTTGTTGTAATTCACCATTTGAAATTAGGGCACGAACTATGCCAGCGGTAAATTCTGGCCTTAGAGTTAAAAAATTATCCCCGCGATCTAAAAATTTATAAACTTCTTTTGAAATAACGTCTGAAGTCTCGCCTAAGTTGCGTTCAAAGACTTCGCTAAATTCAAAAATTGGGGTTTGCAATTCCTCAAAATTAAAGTTTTGACTATTTTTTTTTGCAATATCGATAATGTGATTAAAGATTTTAATTTCCTCACCAAATAAGTCTTTAGTGCCTCGAACTGCTTGAAGTTTGTGATCTGACATTGAAAAATTATAAAAAACTATTATGCTTGTAAAAGTACAGTTAATCATACTAAATCAAAAATGTCTCAAAATCAACTATCTCACATTCGTAATTTCTCTATTGTTGCCCATATTGACCATGGAAAATCAACTCTTTCTGATCGCTTGATTCAGGAGTGTGGCGCAATTGAAGAGCGCGAAATGACCTCGCAAATATTAGATTCAATGGATATTGAAAAAGAGCGCGGAATCACCATTAAAGCGCAAACTGTGAGGTTAAATTATAAGGCTGATGATGGTAAAAATTACATGTTGAATTTGATGGATACCCCAGGGCACGTTGATTTTGCTTATGAGGTGAGTAGATGCCTTGCGGCATGCGAAGGCTCAATTTTGGTGGTTGATTCAACGCAGGGCGTTGAGGCGCAAACTTTGGCCAATGTTTATCAGGCAATTAATAATAATCATGAAATTTTTCCAGTTTTAAATAAAATCGATTTACCAGCCTCAGATCCTGATTCTGTAAAAAAACAAATTGAAGAAGTTATAGGAATTGATGCATCTGATGCAATTTTAGTTTCGGCAAAAACTGGGGTTGGAATTAAAGATACTTTAGAGGCAATAGTTAAAAGGCTTCCTGCGCCAAAAGGCGATATTAACGGCGAGTTTAAAGCGCTTTTAATTGATAGTTGGTATGACCCATATTTGGGCGTGATTGTGTTAGTTAGGGTGATTGATGGGGTTTTAAAAAAGGGACAAAAAATAAAAATGCTTGCGGCAAACGCCACTTATCAAGTTGATTCAGTTGGATTTTTTACGCCAAAAAAGTTTTTTTGCGAAGATTTAAAGGCTGGAGAAGTTGGTTTTATTAATGCGCAAATTAAGCAAGTTGCTGATTGTAAAGTTGGAGACACTATTGTTGCTGCATCAAATGACCACGCGGTTGCGCTTGCCGGATTTAAACAAAATCAACCAGTAGTTTTTTGTGGAATTTATCCAATTGATGCTTCTGATTTTGAAAAATTTCGTGAGGCGCTCGGAAGGCTTCATTTAAATGATGCAAGTTTTGAATATGAAACAGAAACTTCTACGGCGCTTGGTTATGGTTTTCGCTGTGGTTTTTTAGGGCTTTTGCATTTAGAAATTATCCAAGAAAGATTGGAAAGAGAGTTTGACCTTGATTTGATTACTACCGCGCCTTCAGTGATTTATAATATTAATTTGCGCGGCGGAGAAATTTTACATATTCACTCACCAGCGGAAATGCCCGATCCAACCAAAATTGAATTTATGGAAGAGCCGTGGATTAAGGCTACAATTATGACTCCTGATGAATATTTAGGCTCGGTTTTAGATTTATGCACCCAAAAACGCGGAATTCAAAAAGAACTTTCTTACGTTGGCGATAGAGCAATGTTGATTTACCGCTTGCCGCTAAATGAAATTGTTTATGATTTTTATGATCGTTTAAAATCTTGTTCGAGAGGCTATGCTAGTTTTGATTGGCAAATGGATGGTTATGAAAGAAGTGATTTGGTGAAATTGACAATTTTAGTAAATGCTGAGCCCGTAGATGCTTTGTCATTTATTACCCATAAAACCCGCGCTGAAAGCAGGGGTAGGGCGATTTGTAAAAAATTAAAAGAGTTGATTCCAAGACAAATGTTTGCAATTGCAATTCAGGCGGCAATTGGTGGAAAAATTATTGCCAGAGAAAGCGTTTCTGCGATGCGTAAGGACGTTACGGCTAAGTGTTATGGTGGCGATATCAGTAGAAAAAGAAAATTACTTGATAAGCAGAAAAAAGGTAAAAAGAAAATGCGCGAAATTGGTAATGTAGAAATTCCTCAAAGTGCGTTTTTAGCGGCTTTGAAGTTGGATGATTAGGTTTTTTGATTTTGAGTAAGGTTATGTAAACCTATCAATCTAAACCCAATCCCAATCTGAAATCCAAACTTAAACCTCAACCCAAACCCAAGCTCCAACCCAAACCTCAACCCAAACCAAAATCTCAACCCAAACTGTCATCTCGAACGAAGTGAGAGATCTCAGGAGTTCATCCGTCAGAGATCTCTCACTTCGTTCGAGATGACAGTTTGGGTTTGAATTAAAGCCTAAATCTAAACTAAATCTAAACAATCTCCTTGATCATAACCTGGCTAATTGCGTGGCGAGGGTTGATGTTGTTTGCTTTTAGGTAAAAACAACTAAATATTACAAAAAATGCCATTGAGCTAACAAGGCAAGATCCAAATATTTCAGAGTTGATAATTTTTTTCATATAACTTATAAAGTATATTGTTAATAATCGCCCAATTTGGTTTTTTACCAATTTTTGAGTGGATTTGCTAATTTAAACGAAGGGATGTCCGACCAAGGTTTCCTTCGTTTAACTTAATCTTAGTGATGTGAATTATTTTTGAGATTTTAAGATCTTAAAAATAATCGTGATTTGCGGTTCTTAAAAATTCTGCTTTTACAAAGTTAGAATTTTATTGGTGATGATGCCCTTTACTATTCCTTCAATTCTAAAATCTTTTGCTGCCAAAAATGGTTCAAACTCGCTATTAAAAGAAACCAGAATTATTTCTTTACTAGATTTTTGCATTTTAATTTTTTTGATTAAAGCTTCACCTTTATTGACGCAAACTATTGTTTCTCCGTCGCAAGCATCTGCAGATTTTTTGGCAATTACATAATCGCCATTATTTATTTTAGGAAGCATTGAATTTCCGCGAGCCTTTACCATGAAGGCTTGATTAGATGAAAAAGGAATGAATTTTGTAGAAACCGCAATTCTATCAATTGGATCGCCATCAAGAACTGATCCTTTTGGGCCGCACGCAGCAAGGCCGTATAAATTAAGATAAACAACTTCTTTGTCGGGAGTTTTTAAAATTTGAAAATCACGAGGATTGTAAGGATTTTTTTTGATATAACCTTTTTTTTCTAATTGCGCAATATGATGACTTATAACGCTGGTTGAAGTTGCGCCAACTACATTTTGCAATTCTCTAATTGTAAGAGGCTCATCACAATTTTTCTCTAAGAGCTCTAATAATTTTTGCTGTATTGGATGTAAATCTTGAATATCCATATTTATTATTAATCAAAATTATGTTCTAAAATGACTAGAACAAATTAAATGATCTATTTTTTCTATGCAAGATCTTTTTTTATTTGATAAGAGTTTTTTTGTGTAAAGTTAGAGATGATCAAGAATAAAAGCTTTGATTTTAAAGGCTTGGAAGGTGATTCTTAAAAAGAGAATTATTTGTTTTGTATTTAAAAATGGATTGCCGCGCTTCGCTCGCAATGACGAAAATTGTGACATTAAAGTTTTGTCATTGCGAGCGAAGC
>CALBSF010000010.1 GCA_937927795.1 uncultured Rickettsiales bacterium | reverse complement strand
ACAGGCTATGAGAAATCATGGCTGGTTTCAAGCAATCAGCCATGGATCTGCCACAACGGATCACTTTCCCAATCCTCTCCAAACCCCACATCTTGTTTAGGTATTGCCGGATATTTTTGCAACAATCCAAATAATTCTGCCTGCCAGTTGTATTTAGGACAAATGTTCTGCAATAACAGAATAATGATCAAAGCTTGCGCATAAAACTTGTTGGCGATTCTGGAGCTAATTTGGGTAAATGTGCTGTATTTATTCGGAATTTGTGGCTTCACTACAAACCATCTATTCCATATTCTTAAATGATGAGCACAAAGGTTTCTGGTATAACCAATTGATTCCATCCAGGAAGCAATTAATGTTGGATGAAATCCTAGATCTTGTGCGATTGCCTTTTTAGCATGCATGCTATTTAGATCTCGAAAGATTAATATGGTAGTCCCGAATGAGATACATTCGGTGATCATCCATGCTGGTGGGTATTGGTCTGTGTAGTTTTCAAAAAAATGCCTAATAAAGACTTCTTTTTGCTCACGGCAGATAGCCTCAATTTGCACCATAAATTTTTTATGGAATGAACTGGTCTTGAATAGTGTACTATTTTTATACCAAACTGGATTGTAGGCGGTGCACATATAATTGGTAATTGCTGTACGAAAAGCTATTTCAATTTTTTCTATAATTTTTTTCATATTTTTTAAGAATTAAATAGATATTATCTAAAGTTATAAATTAATTAACCACAATCTCAAGCATGAATAAACAAAAATCACATATTCCTTTTCCAGAATTCATCACTCTAATGGCTCTTTATGTGGCGTTAATGGCAATGTCGATTGATATGATTTTGCCTGCTTTGCAAACAATAGGGTTAGAATTTGGAATTAAAAATAGCAATGAAACTCAATATATAATTGGTATTTTATTTTTAGGTTTTACTTTTGGACAAGTAATTTATGGACCTATCGCCGATAGTTTTGGGCGTAAACCAACAGTTTACACCGGATTTATTATATTCGCTTTTGGAAGTTTTTTAAGCCTTATTTCCCATAGTTTTGAAGCGATATTAATTGGAAGATTTTTGCAAGGCTTTGGCGCCGCAGCTCCTAGAATTGTAAGTACCGCTATTATTCGTGATCTTTATAAAGGCAGAGAAATGGCTAGAGTTATGTCATTTATCATGACTATTTTTATTATTATTCCCGTAATTGCGCCAAGCTTTGGACAGGCTTTATTGCTGGTTGCAAGCTGGCGAATGATGTTTGCGATATTTTTATCCATTTCAATAATTACCATGATTTGGACATATTTTCGTCTTCCTGAAACCTTAAAAAAACAAGATGTTCGACCATTTAATTTAAAAATGATTTGGAAAGATTTTTGTAGCGTTATTGGTAATAAAATTACTTTAAAATATGCAATTTGCGCCGGTTTAATTTTTAGTGCAATGGTTGGCTACATCACATCTTGTCAGCAAATTTTTCAAGATTATTTTAAAATAGGAAATTTATTTCCAATTTATTTTGGCATTTGCGCCCTTTCAATTGGAATATCATCAATTGTAAATTCAATGATAGTAAGGCGTTTTGGCATGAAATTAATTTCTCATTATGCCTTGATAGCGATGATTGTAATATCAGTTTTATTTTTATCTTTATTAATTTTTCAAAATAATCAGGCGCAAATTTGGCAATTTATGATTTTTACTTTAATTTCATTTTTTTGTCTTGGAATGTTATTTGGAAATTTAAACGCTCTTGCCATGGAACCAATGGGACACTATGCAGGAATTGCCTCTGCAGTAATTGGATTTATCTCATCAGGAACTTCCGCCATTCTTGGAACAATAATTGGACAAGCTTATAATGGCAGTTTAATGCCAATGGTTTTAGGATTTTTATTCTTGACGATTGCGGCTTTTATTTTACAAAATCAAGAATGATGTGAAGGCGGGCCAGTTCTTGCTGATTTATTTGGCTCTCGCTGATCTAGCAATCTTTTAATTTCTGGATCAGTAAGAGTTCCTGACGTTTCTTCATCTTCACCTCCTTTTTCCTCCTCGTCACCAACCACAACCTCTTCGCCATCTAAAACAAAAGAGTCGCCAACGTGCGCAAAACTTGCGCTTGCAGCTGCAGCTCTATCTCTATCATCAAAATCAGCTGGCGATCGCACTTCTCCTGAACAATAATCCAACAAACCACCGTTCACAAGTCCTGGATAAGCACTCAAAAAATCATCTGTCGCTTGCTTAGCCGCATCACTAAGCTCACGCGCACCTACTCTACCTCCAGCTGCAACGCCAGATGTTTCCGCTGCTTTATCAACAGATTTTGGAGCAAGAACTTTGTCAACAAAACTTTGCAGAACTTTATCAAATGCAGCCTCTTTTTCTTCATCCTTGTAATCAAAACCCAAATATTCTCTTTGTAAAATTTCTCCAAAAAGTCTTGACTGCTCAATTGAAAGCTGATCAATAGGATAAATTTCATCACCTACAATTAAATTTAAGCGACGCTCTTCATCTAGAAATATCTTATTAAATGATAATCCCGCTGCCACAAAACAGACAAATCTGCCGCAATGGTTATTACTTATAATTCCACCACTTTCAACCGGCTGAATTACTGAAGTAGATTTTGTAATTATAACAGGTTCGTGCTCACTGCCAAAAGAAAAATTTAACGCATCAATAAAACCTTGCGGAATTTGGTGATATTCGTTTTCTTGCGCTGGGTCAAAGCATATGAACTCACTAACTTTTCTAACACCTCTCTCGTCTGCAGCTTCTTTTCTTCCAAAAAAAAGTAGATAATGATTTGCAACATTACAAACTATCACAATATTGTCTTTATGCTCTTTACTTAAAAAGAAATTTTCAACGTCCCCTTCTTCATTATCTATATTTATAAATTTATATGACTTATCTACCATAGAAAGCTGCGCCACCTCTGTTTCTACATAAGAAACTTCTGGTGGTAAACAATTTTTCATTCTTGCATCTAAAGTAACGCTATCCATCGTCTCTCCTCTTTCGCGATCGTGATGATCAAGAACTGCTGGTGCCGCAGAACCGCCGCCACCAGCGCCTGCTCCAGCACCAGCACCTGCTCCGCCAGCACCGGCGTCTAGGTCTAATACTCCTAAATCAGCCGCAGACAATCGCTTGCGAGCATCATCAATAACTTCTTGAACTCGCGAAGTAAAAGCACTTCTTGCTTCTCGCAAATCTTCAATTGCAAAAGAATATGCACCTTGAAATTCTAGCATAGTTTCTAAAATATTGAAATTTCCCTTCGTTGCCGCACAAGAAAAAGCATGAAGATATTCGTTGTTTTTCAATGTAAAATTCACACCACGCGCCTCCATAATATATCTAACAACACCGTCTGAATCTTGATCACCAGATGCTGCAGCCATTAACAGCGTATTTCCACCACCATCCCTAACATTAACATCGCCACAACGTAAAATAGAATCTTTCACTAACTTTAGCATATTTTTACTACATAAAGCATGTAATATAGTTTGTCCATCGTGCTCAAGTTTCTTGCTTATTTGAGTTAGCTGATCATCTCCTAAAGATAGTAATTCAATCCAGATTTCATTCTTATCTGACTTGGCATAAATTTGATCAATAATTTCTTCAACTGTTTTTACCATATTATTAAAATTTTTTTAGATTTGGGTTTAAATAAAAATATGGGAAAAATTAATAACTCTACGATATTCAACTTGCAAGGGTTAATTTTTATCACCTACCCGTTGGCCTTAATAATCCATGATGCGTAGGTTGCCTGGTTAGAATTGGTAAAACGCCATCTTCTTGTTCATCATCTTCGTGATCGCTATCTTCGTGATCGCCATCAGCATCACCTAAAGATCTGTGACTTGGAAGTCTTGAGGGTCTTTGCCTTACTCTAGTTATGGCGGCAGGAGAATCTGGAGAATCTTCCCCAGCTCCCACTCCAACCCCGCCCCCAGCTCCAGCTGGTGCACCATGAGCCATATCGATTGTAGAAAATAATTTTTCTGTAACGAAACTTTTATCACCAACCATATATCTCATTAAATTTTCAATTACTTTTTATGAAGTTCTGTGTTTTTCATGATCTCCATGTCCATCACAAACCACCAGCATGGTTGGCAAAGCAACATCACCAATTGCCAAAGACAAAGCCGAAATATTATCTTTACTCCTCAACTCTAGAGCTCTATTTGCAATCATTTGACTAATTTCAACTTCGCCACTTGCAATTTTATCATGTATAAAAGTTCCGATAGATTCTCTTTTATCATCAATGGTTTTAATAAATTTATATTCACCACTTAAAGAAATTTTATCTTCTATAACTCCATAATCACTTTCATCACCTCAAACACACCATCGCAGCAAAGAAATAAATGACTAATTTCATATAAAGATGGATCACTTAATTCTGGCGCTAACAGATTAACAGTACTCATTGTTGATATACCAAATTCTAAATCTCTTGATATTTTAAATTATTTATGATTTTCTTAAAA
>CALBSF010000009.1 GCA_937927795.1 uncultured Rickettsiales bacterium | reverse complement strand
GTTTTTACATATTCCTAAAGCCAATTCTAAAATAAGCATAACCAGTTACTATCGTCCCAACTTGAGCAAACTAGTATGACACTTTCTCAAACCACCTGCAAAATCCCTTCAATCACATCATTAATTTTTGATCTTTTTATAAATTCTCTTTTTCCTATCTCGTCATAGAGCCTTGCATCCGTTACTTTCTTCAGCTCTTTAACCACTGATCTAATTGATTTTTTGGTTTTAATTTCGATAAATTTTGCAATAGCTAAAGCCATAAAGCAGATTAGGATGTGAGCTTCGATTGCTTGTTGTTTATTGTGAAAGATTGGTCGTGTTTTAAGATCGGATTTGGAAATTCTAAAAGCTTTTTCTACCTGCCAAAGTTGGTTATATTGATTAATAATTTCAAGGTTAGTTAAGTTGCTACAATTAGTGTAATAACCTTTGATTCCGAGCAATAAAGTAGCTTTGTTTATGAGGTCTTGATTTAATTCATAACTTAATTTTTTTCCTTTAAGAAATTTAGTTCTTTTAATAATTTCAGCTTTGCTTGGAGTAGCTAAAATAGCCTTAGCCTTCTCAAGCTGCTTTTCCATTTCCCGCTTCTCTTTACGATAGCGCTTGCTTGAGAAATGGCAGATTAATTCTCCTTTGGTCTCAGATGTAATTCTGATAGTCGCTTCATCTTTTTGATCTAATTGTTTAGAAATTTCAGCAATTAGTTTTGGTGAGAGATTAGCCGTTCTTGCAGCTACAATATAGTTTAGCTTTTCCACTCTTAAGAATTTAACATTATCATCAGAAATCATTGCGCTATCGGCAACTACAGTCATTTGCTTTATTTTATACTTCTTTTTTAAACTTAAGATGGAGGGCATTAAAGTATGGCCTTCAAATTTATTTCCTGAGAATAATTGATAAGAAACCGGAAACCCTAAATTATTTACTAATAAGCCAATCATTATTTGCGGATTAGCGCTCTTATTATCTTTGCTAAAGCCTATTCTTCTTAAATTATCAGTTTCAAAACTCTCAAAATAGAGTGTGGTAAGATCGTAAAAAACCATTGAGAAATCAAAGCCAAAATACTTTTTAGCAACCATAATTGCCTTTGCTTCAACATCGCTTTTAAGAGAAGGTAATTGCGTTAAGGTGCGATAAAAATCTCTTCTGCTATGTTTAATTCCGAAGTAATCAGAAATAAATTCAAAAGCTTCTATTTTAGAGCTTGGTGCAGCTATTCTAGTAATTGCTAAATCGTTAATTATTTTAATAGTTTTGGCATCAACTGCATTAATCAGATGAAACTTAAATTTTATAACCAATCCCCACAACACATCATAGAGCAACTGATAGCGAAATCCTAAATATTGGCATTTATCCATATTTACAATTGGTGATGATATCGCTAATCGCGATTCAAGCTCTGGTAAAAAAGATAATTGAGAATTGTTTTTACTATGAATCCAATCTGAAGCAATCTTTTTTAAATTAGATAAATCAGTTTCGTTTCTTGCGCTTCCAACATGAGTTAAAACTTCCATCTTTCTGCGAACATATCGCACCACCTGCACCGCAACTGATCCTGAAGATGTTTTTGTAGTTCGAATATGCATATAAAACATGATTTTTTAAGAAAAATACCATGTTAGTATGACAAAATTAAGAAATCAGCTGGTCTGAAGGCTTGATCTTACTGAATGGAGGAAAATTATAATTTGGAGTTGCTCAAGTCAGGAAGTTGGCAATTTGCCGAGCTTATTAGCTCTACTGTTTTTTGTGATTTATGGAA
>CALBSF010000008.1 GCA_937927795.1 uncultured Rickettsiales bacterium | reverse complement strand
TCCCATATAAGCATCAACTCTAGTATTTTGATTAGTACACGCAATCACGCCCGCAACATCGCCATCACCAATCAAACGAATTTTTGCGCCAGCTTCACGCACCTTAGCAATAAGCTCTTCATGGCGCGAGCGATCTAAAATCATTACCGTTAAATCAGAAATATTACATTTTTTTGCTTTAGCGATATTTTCTAAATTTTTTTGTGGACTATTATCAAGATCAATCACGCCTTCTGGCAAGCCAGCTCCAACCGCGATTTTATCCATATAAACATCAGGGGCATGTAAAAAACCGCCCTTATTAGCAAAAGCAATCACCGCTAAAGAATTTTCAGCAGCATTGGCGCAAATTGTGGTTCCTTCAAGCGGATCAAGCGCAATATCAACTTCAATTCCACCCTGCCCCACTTTTTCACCAATATAAAGCATTGGCGCCTCGTCTCTTTCGCCTTCACCAATAACAATGGTTCCGCTAATATTTAATTTATTAAGATCTTGGCGCATAGAAGCAACCGCCGCCTGATCTGCAGCCATGTTATCACCCTTACCAATCCAGTCATAACAAGCAATTGAGGCATTTTCTACAACTTCAATTATTTGAGAATTTAAAAAATTAAGATTTGTCATAAGTTATAAATTATATAAAAATTCTGGAGCTAAATCTAAACCATTTTCCCAGACAATAGTATCCATTGCAACTTGAAATTTTTGAAATTTCTTTTGATCAATTAATTCTTGAAAAATTTTTCTATGATCTTTCTTTATAATATTTTCAAAATTCGCAATAATTTTTTTGTCGTCCGAGAAAATAATTTCGATTTGGTAATTTTTTAGATATTTGGCTTTAGCTACGTAGTTCATAATAGCGGCTCTAAATGAGGGGGATTGTGATCGTTAAAATACATATAAATAACGATCCCAAAAAAGCGGGATATTTCTGGCATGGGTTTTTGGTGTGGTAAATTTGCGAGTGAAAACAAACTAGAAAAAACCTTAAGAAGAAAGTTTTTGTTCTTTAAATTCAACGTGTTTACGAACAACTGGGTCATATTTGCTGAACACCATTTTTTCTTGTTTTTGTTTAGGGTTTCTGCGCGCAAGATAGAAGAATCCAGTTCCTGCAGAGCTCACCATTTTAAACAAAATTGAGTTTCTTTTTGATTTTGAAGCTTTAGGTTTTCCAGCCATAAAAGTAAATTTTAATAATTATAAGAGGCGAGTATTTTAGAAAAAATATTTTATTAGTCAAGTTGGTTTTGTAGAAGAGATAATTAGTAATTTCACCCTTATTAATTCTCTTTAAGTCTGAGAAAGTCTTTTTTCCCCTTTAAAACCAGCGGCTATACCCGTTCTAGAGATTGATGCCAGGCCGTAATTTTGTAAAATATCAATAACTTCATTAACGGTTTGCGAACTTCCTATCACTTCAAAAACCACCGAATCACCAATGATTTCAATGATATTTGAGCGATATTTATCAATTTTTTCTATCGCTTTTTGGCGAGTTTCTTCATCAGCAATAATGTGAATTAGTGCAAGTTCGCGCTCAATATAACCCTCGTCACGATTAAGCTCTGCAGCATTATGAACCGGCACTATTCTTCTTAATAATTTACAAATTAAATCGATAGTTTTATCGGTTCCATAAGTTGTAACCGTAATTCTTGAAAGTTTTTTATCTTGCGTAATCGGTGCAACTGTAAGGGTTTCGATGTTATATCCACGAGCTGAAAACATTTCAACCACTCTTGCTAAAGCGCCAAATTCATTATCAACTATCACTCCAATTACTCTTCTTTTTGTAATTTCTGTCATACTGCATTAATATCTTTAGTTACATAAAGTTTTGCTTGGCTGCCAAGTAAAATCTCATTGTGCGATGAACCAGCAGGAATCATTGGAAAAACATTTTCTGATTTTTCCACCAAACAATTAAATAAAACCGGACCTTTATGATTAATCATTTCTAGAATTTTTTGATCTAATTCTTCCGGATTTGAACATTCCATACCCTTGATTCCAAAGCTTTCAGCGAGCTTGATAAAGTCAGGCAAAGATTCCATATAAGATTGACTTTCTCTTTTTTCATAAATTAATTCTTGCCACTGGCGAACCATGCCCATATAGCGATTATTTAGAATGAAAATTTTAACCGGCAAATTATATTGTTTGATAGTTGCAAGCTCTTGCATATTCATCATAAATGAAGCATCGCCGCTCACACACATCACCAAATCATCGGGATTGGCAATTTGCGCCCCAACCGCCGCTGGAACGCCGTAACCCATGGTTCCAAGGCCGCCAGAAGTTAACCATTTTTTTGGCTCATCAAAATGAATATATTGCGCCGCCCACATTTGATGTTGACCAACATCAGTTGAAACGAACGGCTTAACATCTTTACTTAAGGCATTTAGCCTTTGCAGAGCATATTCTGGCTTGATGGTTTTTTGACTTTCCTCATAAGCAAGAGAATTAACCGCTTGCCATTTATTAATTATTTCCCACCAAGCGGCAATTTCTTTAGTGCGGTTTTTATTTTTGCGTCTTTTCCATTCTTCAAGTAAAGCTTCAATTGCTTCAGCAGCATCGCCCACAATTGCCACGTCAACTTTGATAATTTTATCAATTGAACAATCATCAATATCGATATGAATTTTTTTAGAATTTGGTGAAAAACCTGAAACTTTTCCAGTAACGCGATCATCAAAACGCGCGCCAATATTGATTAAAACGTCACATTGATGCATCGCCATGTTAGCTTCGTAAGTTCCGTGCATTCCAAGCATGCCGATAAAATGATGGTTGGAGGCAGGAAATCCGCCGAGCCCCATTAAAGTGTTGGTAACTGGAAAACCAGTTTCTTTTACTAATTCAAATAATAAATCGCTAGCTTTTTTTCCAGAATTAATGATGCCACCGCCCGTGTAAAATATTGGCTTTTGAGCTTTTTCCATTAAATCAACTGCTGCTGCAATTTCATCGTGATGAATTGAGGAATTTCTTTTTTTAATTTGATAAGATTCGCGATTAATTGCAACCTTGCCATTGTAAGTTCCATAGCTGTTTTGCACATCTTTTGGAATATCAATTAAAACTGGCCCAGGGCGACCCGAACGCGCAATATGAAAGGCTTCGTGAATGATATATCCTAAATCATTAACATCTTTTACTAGATAATTATATTTGGTGCATGACCTGGTAAGGCCAGTAATATCAGCCTCTTGAAAGCCATCAGTTCCAATAACTGAAGTTGCAACTTGACCAGAAATACAAACTAGTGGAATTGAGTCAAGATAAGCGTCTGTAAGCCCGGTGATCGCATTAGTTGCACCCGGCCCTGAAGTAACGGTGATAACGCCAACTTTACCGGTTGAACGCGCATATCCTTCTGCAGCATGGCTTGCAGCTTGTTCATGGCGCGTTAAAATGTGGCGTAATTTTTGTTGTTTGTAAAGCGCGTCATAAAAAGGCAGAATTGCGCCTCCCGGATAGCCAAAAATAACACCAACCCCTTCATTTAAAAAAGCATCGATTACAATTTGCGCGCCTAATAATTTATTTGAATTTGGCATTTTTAGAGAAAACTTTATTAGCTGATTGTTTTTAAAAAGTATTATTGGATAAAATCCAGAGTCTTGAGGCAATAATAATATGATTTTATAAAATAACAACATATCTAAGGGATTGCCAGCATAGCGTGGTAATCTGAAGAATAAGGAAATTGTGACGAGATGGATTGCCGCGCTACGCTCGCAATAACAAGCTAGAGAAGATGGTCTATAATTGTGATAATCATCCTTCTTTGTACTTATAAACAAAAGACAAGAACAACTCTCAAGCCCAGCGCTAACTACCTAAATATTCCTGGTCCAAGACGAGCTCGAAAGGTTGCTGCGAAATCTGGTGACGGGAATTTTGCCAAAACTTGCTTTACTTTACTATCCATATCTTTCGCTTCTGCACGACCCCTTGTTGCGCCTGATGTAAAAGCTAATTCCCGATCATCAGATAAAATACAAGCAACATGATCCATGGTCATTCTTTTTGTTCTAAAACCAGCATCTAGATTTGTGGCTGCCACATTTCCCGTTTTTAAATATTCCCCAACCGACTTTTGAAACTCAGCTGAAAAATTTCTTACCGCCATTAAATACGTTGACTTTCCCTTACCATCTAAAACTTTATATTCATCCGACACACTTTCTAGGCATTCCGCTATAACATCATCCCCCTTCTTAGAAAATCCGCCACAATTTCTCGCTATTGTAATAATTTGGGCGATTTCATTTTTGTTGAATTCTATCCCAAAAGTATCTTTTACTTTTTCTTGCGCCACCACAAGGGCTTGAGCAATTCTACTGCTAGCATAGACTCCAGCCACCGATTCTGGCTCTGACTCATCTTGCCTCAAAACTTCACGCTTAAAATCCCTAAGAATTTTATATTGATCACCATCACCTGCAATTGAGAAAGCGTATTTTGAGCGCTCTGACTCTACAGTTGAAGTTGGAGCGAAGGTCATTTTTCCAACCCCTCCTACTTGATCAAATTGACTAAATTGGCTATAACTATATTTTTTATCAAAAAAAACGAAGTCTTTGCAGATAGTTATATATTCAGACGGGTTTTTGTCAGGAGTATGTTTCAACAAAATAGTCATTTCCTGTTGAGACGCATTCCATTTTGTATTGGGATCAACTATTGGTAGCTTATCATGGTCATGATGACCATCGACTCGAGCACCTGCCCCACCAATACCAATTCCAGCTCCAGCTAAAGCTCCCGACGTAACAGGAGCAACAAAAGAACCCGCAGCACCTGCACTTGAGCCACTAGCAATTCCCGCAGGAAAAGTAACTCTCCTTAAAGAGGGGGCGCCTAATGCAGATCTAAAACCTGCTGCTGCAAAAGCGCCGGCAGTAGGGGCGCCAAAACCACCAGTTGCAGCAGGTGCGTCACGTAAAGCTTCATATCTTGACTTAACTCTGCCAATGATTGATACTCTTTCGCCTTTTGCTCCCACCTCTTTTGTATCACGAGAATATCGCGATTCAAAAGCAGATACCATGGTTGGATTGGTTAGATAAAGTTCGAGACCTTCTGGATTACCAAATCCTTCAGCAAACCATTGATTAATTTCTGCTACAGGATAAATTGGCGCTCCTCCATTATCATTAAATATAGCGGTAGAAAATCCTACCATACAAATCTTCTTGATCTCGTTTGTATCAATAAAACTTCTCAAGCTTTTAGCAAAAGCAATCATTTGTTGCTTCGCCTTTTCTTTATCGAATCTACCTTCACAAGTAATTGTTCTAAAATCAGGAGATGCAGTATAAAGCATCGATTTCATTTTTTTAAGATTAAGTGAAATCAAGCTATGATTTTCTCTACCCCTCCTTCTAGAAAGATCTGTGTTGACTTGCGCCAACTTACCCTCACCGCCAATATAATTCGCAAAAGCTGCATTTAACCCGCTTCCTCCAACCCACCAACTTGAGTTACCAGCATTGGCAAAACATATATCTTTGCCATATTCCTCATCCACATTATCAAAAAGAGTTCTCCACTTTTGCATGTAATGAATTTTGCCAGGAGCTAAAGCTCCATCACCTCTTCTCATCATAAAAAACTTTTAAAAAAAATTAATAAATCTCTTTAGTAATCCATCCACCACCCAACACCCTAGAATCTTGATAAATTACGCAGGCTTGACCGGGAGTAATGGCTCTTGTCATTGATTTTAATGTAACTTTGGCGCAATTATTTGGCAATAACTTTATAAAAGCTTTTTCCTCTTCGTGATTAGATCGAAGCCTAACAAAAACTTCTGTTTCTTCATTAAAATCAACATCTTCGGCTAATAAATTCATATCACGAATGGTAAATTCTTTATTTTGTAAATATTTTTCTTCGCCAACAAAAACTATATTTTCTTTTGGATCAATTTTAACCACGTATAAAGGATCCAGGTAAGCAATTCCAAGCCCTCTTCTTTGACCTAAAGTAAAATTAATTATTCCGTCATGCGTGCCTAAAATTTTTTTTGTCTCAATATGAACCAAATTTCCGGTTTTAAAGGCGGTTGGTCGATATTTTTTAATTACTGAAGCATAATCACCAGATGGAACAAAACAAATATCTTGAGAATCAGGTTTATTGGCGATTTCTAAGCCAAGTCTAATTGCTTGTTTTCTGGTTTCTTCTTTAGTGTTTGCGCCTAGTGGAAATCTTAAAAAATCTAGTTGTTCTTTGGTTGTGGCAAATAAAAAATAACTTTGATCTTTTGAATCATCAATTGCTTTATGAAGCTGGGCTTTGCCATCTTTTCCTAAAATTCTTTGAACGTAATGACCGGTTGCCAAAGCTTCAGCCCCTAAGTCAAAAGCCACTTTCATTAAATCACGAAATTTAACGCTTTGATTGCATTTTATGCAGGGAATTGGAGTTTCTCCTTGCAGGTAACTATCAGCAAAATCATCGATTACTGATTCTTTAAAAAGATTTTGATAATTTAAAACATAGTGAGGAAAATTAAATTTCTCTGCCACTTTTTTTGCATCCATAATGTCCACGCCAGCACAGCAAGCATTTTTCTTTTTTAGCGCATCACCAATATCATAAAGTTGCAAAGTAATTCCAATTACATCATAACCCTGCTCTTTTAATAAACAGGCAACAACTGACGAATCAACGCCGCCAGACATTGCCACCACAATTTTTGTGTCTTTATTTTCTTTGTTAAAACCTAGAGAATTCATTTGTTAGTTTTTCCTTGAAAAAAATCCATCTTTGATCAAGATTGGAAGATATTTAAAAATGGATTGCTTGAACTTATATTTAGTAACAATTTTAACAAAAAACCTCGTCATCCTTAATGCGAGGCACCCAAGGATCTCGTGCGTTTTAACTCTTCAAAGCTAAAACGCACGAGATCCTCGAGCCTTTCAGGCTCAAGGATGACGAGTTTATGAAACGCACGAGATCCTCGAGCCTTTCAGACCTAAGGATGACGAGTGTATGAAGCGCTCGAGATCATTGGATGACGAGTTTTTTATTAAAATTTCAAGCAATCCAAATATTTTTCATTTTATTAAAAAATAATTATTATGACCGAAAATAATTTTGCAAAACTTACTTTACCAAATGGCAAAGAAATTAATCTGCCAATAAAAAAGGCTTCGATTGGCCAAGATGTGATGGATATTTCTCAGCTTTATAAAGAAAGCGGCATGTTTACTTATGACCCCGGCTTTCTTTCCACCGCTTCTTGCGAATCAAAAATTACCTTTATCGACGGTGATCAAGGAATTTTAAGACATAGTGGTTATTCAATTGAAGATTTAGCAAAACAAAGCGAATATTTAGAAGTTGCTTATTTGTTACTAAACCAAGAATTACCTGATCAAAATCAATATAACTATTTTGTTAAGAATGTGAAGGAAAATATGCTGGCTCATGAGCAAATTCATATTTTATATCGCGGCTTTCCAAGAAGAGCCCATCCTATGGCAATCATGGTTGGCGCGGTTGCGTCGCTTTCTGCTTTTTATCACGAAACAATGGATTTAACCACCAGCGAAGGCAGAATGGATGTGGTTTACAAAATAATTGCCAAAATGCCAACTTTAGCTGCAATGGCTTATAAATATTCAATTGGCGAGCCGATAATTTATCCAAAATATGAATATGGTTTTGCTGAAAATTTCTTACACATGCTTTTTGCTAAGCCAACTAATGAATATAAAGTAAGTCCTACTATTGCTAGAGCAATGGAAATGATTTTCATTTTGCATGCAGATCACGAACAAAATGCCTCAACTTCAACGGTTCGTTTGGCGGGTTCGAGCGGTGCAAATCCATTTGCTTGTATTGGCGCAGGAATTGCTTCTCTTTGGGGGCCAGCTCACGGCGGCGCTAACGAAGAAGTAATTGAAATGTTACAAGAAATTGGCAGTAAAGATCGTATTCCTGAATTTATCGCTAGAGCAAAAGATAAAAATGATTCATTTAGATTGATGGGTTTTGGTCATAGAGTTTATAAAAATTACGACCCAAGAGCTGCAGTGCTTAAAAAGGCTTGTGATGATGTTTTAAATGAACTTGGAATTAAAGATCCGCTGCTTGATATTGCAATTGAGTTAGAAAAAATCGCTTTAAATGATGAATATTTTGTTTCAAGAAAATTATTCCCAAATGTCGATTTTTATTCAGGAATAATTTATAAAGCACTTGGAATTCCAAGCAGCTTATTTACCGTAATTTTTGCGGTGGCGCGCTCTGCCGGCTGGATTTCTCAATGGAAAGAAATGGTTGAAGATCCATTATTTAAAATCGGCAGACCTCGTCAGCTTTACACTGGTCAAGTTAAACGCGATTATAAATAAAAAAACTTGAATTCTTTACAGTAAAACTTTAATTCCTTAATTATATCTTACCTATTATCTGTCATCTCGAGCGCAAGCGAGAGATCTCTCGCTTACACTCGAGATGACAGATAAAAGATAGTCAAAGAATTTTCAAAAAGCTATTAATACCTTAAAATAAATGCTGTTAAATTTCTTAGCTAAAAAAGTAAAACAAGATCCAAACAAACTGGTTGCCAAAAGGCCAGATGAAGATTTTATTCCTTATGTTTGTCATTTTGATGAAAATACTATTTTAACTAAGAATGGCGAGCTTTTACAAGTGATTAGAGTTGCTGGTTTTAAAGATGAATCAGTGGCATCGCAAATGGTTTCTTTAAGACAGGCGGTGCGCGAAGCAATAACCGACAATATCAAAGATAATAAATTCGCTTTTTGGTTTAGCACTATTAGACGCAAAAAAAATATCACCGCGCAAGGCGAATTTACTGATTTTTTTTCGCAAAAAGTTAATGATTTTTGGGTTAAAGAAAATAAATGGGATGATCAATATATTAATGAACTTTACATCACCATAATCGTTGAAGGTCTTGATAGCTCAATTGTTAATGTAAATTCTTTTTTGCGCTCTTTTTCTTATTATACCACCAAAAAATTACATAATGATTTTTTGCAAAATGCTTATCAAAAACTATCAAGCACTAGCAATGGAATTTTAGAAAATTTAAAAGATTATGGCGGCAAATTACTTGGCTTAAAAGAGTGGGAAGGCGTTTTATATTCTGAGCCAATGCGTTTTTTTGGTAAAATTGCTAATCTTTATGAAGAAAGATATCCGCTTTCAACCAACGATATTTCTGATGATTTATCAAGTCACAAAATCGCTTTTGGTAATCGCGATATTGAGGTTATTGGTTACAATAATAAAAACTTTTCTACCGTTTTATCTTTAAAAGAATATCACGAAACTTCGGTTGATGATCTTGATCGAATTTTACAGCTTCCTTTGGAATTTATCATCACTCAATCTTTTGATTTCACCTTCAACCAAAAGGATTTAGAGCCCTATGAATATCAAAATTATATTTTGCAAATTAGCGGTGACGAAGATTTTAGGCAAGCAATTGGCATTGCTGATTTCATTGAAAATAAAAAAGATTCGCCAACCGATTATGGTAAGCTGCAAACCACTGTAATGTTGATTGCGCCAACTAAAGAAGCTTTAGAAAATGATGTTAAAGAAATTTTAGAAAAATTTAACAGCCTTGGTTTATCAATTGTAAGAGAAGATGTTTTTTCTGAACATTGCTTTTGGGCGCAATTACCAGCCAATTTTCGCTATTTAAGAAGACAAAAAGTAATTAATACTAGTTTTATTGCTGGATTTGCTTCGCTGCAAAACTTTCCTTCTGGAATGGTTGCGGGTGGAAAATGGAAAAATGCAATTACTGTTTTTAAAACAGTATTAAACACACCTTATTTCTTTAATTTTCATGATGGGCAGTCTGGTCACACTATCATCGCTGGCGATAATGTTGTTGAAAAAAATTTAATATTAAATTTCTTAATAGCTCAAGCGCAAAAAGTTTCACCAAAATTATTTTATTTTGATCTTGATGGCTCTGCGCGAGCTTTTATCAAGGCTTTGAGCGGTAATTACTATAATTACAATGTTGATTTTGAAAATGATGCCAGCAAAGACTCTTTAAAGTTTGACAGAATCAATGGAATTGGACTTGTTGCCGCATCTTCCAATCAAGAAGTTTTAGTGCAATTAATGGATTATTTTCTTGAAAAAATTAAAAATTCTTTAACTGATGAACCAACAATTATAGTGTTAAACGACTTACTTAGTGTAATTGAAAATGAAATTATTGCTAAAAAATTTGCTGATCTACTTAAATATTTTACTCAAAAAAATACAATTGTAATTTTATCAATCAAAGATCAAGACCTTCACCAAAACAGCTTAATTAAAAGCGTTAAAGAAGATTTTAGTAGCTTTATTTTTACTCCAAATGAAAAGCCGCAAGAAAATTATAAAGATGTTTTTGCGATAACTGATGAAGAGGTGGAAATTTTAAAAGTAATTCAAGTTGGCAGTGGCAATTTTTTATTAAAACATGCCCAAGAATCAATAATCGCCAATCTTAATATTAGCGATGAATTGCTAAATAGTTTACACGCCAATGAAATGGCTTTACTTGCAATGGATGAAATAATTGGCAATGAATCTAGTGCAAAAAAAGACCCTAAAGATTGGCTTCCTCAGTTTTTTGAAGTAATTAATGAAATGAAAAAACAAGAGGAAGAAGAAATTAAAAGACTCGCTAGAGAAAGCTCAATTCAAAGGATGGAGAGATTTAGAAATTCTGATTAGGCTTGAATATAATAACCTTTGTTAACAGTGCCTAATACAGCTTTAAATTATTTCCTCAATAAAATCTGGTTTTTCGCCATAGCTATAAAATCATCTAAGCTCATAACCTCTTGACTTTCTTCACCAAATTTTCTTACCGAAACTGAATTATTTTCCGCTTCTTTTTTACCAATTGCTAAAATATAAGGAACTTTTTTTAAAGAATGTTCGCGAATTTTATAATTGATTTTTTGTGAATCAAAATCACCTTCCACTCTAAAACCATTTGACTTTAACTGCGCTAAAACTTTTTTTGCATGATCGTCTAGCTCATTAGTAATGGTTGCAACCACCATTTGCACTGGTGAAAGCCATAATGGAAATTTTCCGGCGCAGCTTTCAATTAAAATTCCGATGAATCTTTCAAAAGTTCCAATGATAGCGCGGTGTAACATTACCGGTCTTTTTCTTGAGCCATCTTGAGCAACATAACTTGCATCTAATCTTTCTGGCAAAATAAAATCAACTTGGAAAGTTCCGCATTGCCACTCGCGACCAATTGCATCAATCAAAGTAAATTCAAGTTTAGGTCCGTAAAAAGCACCCTCACCTGGATTTATTTCATAAGTTAAACCAGCTTTTTTAACCGCTTCTTCTAATGCATTTTCAGCCTTATCCCAAGTTTCATCAGATCCGGCGCGCTTTTGTGGTCGCGTAGAAAATTTAACTTTTACATCAAAAAAACCAAAATCTTGATAAACTTCTTTTAATAAATTACAAAATTTTACAGTTTCGTCATTGATTTGATGTTCTTCACAAAAAATGTGAGCATCATCTTGGGTAAAGGCTCTAACCCTCATAATTCCGTGCAGCGAGCCTGAAGATTCATTTCTGTGACAAGAGCCAAATTCTGCCATACGCAGCGGCAATTGACGATATGATTTTAATTCTTGATTAAAAATTTGCACATGACACGGACAGTTCATTGGCTTGATTGCAAGAGTTTTATCTTCACTTTCGCAAGCAAACATATTTTCTCTGAATTTTTCCCAGTGCCCTGATTTTTCCCACAAAATTTTATCCACCATTTGCGGCGTTTTTACTTCAACGTAATTATTTTCTTCTAATTTTTCGCGAATATATTTTTCAATTTCTCTATAAACAATCCAGCCTTTTGGGTGCCAAAAAACTGAGCCCGCAGCTTCTTCTTGCATGTGGAATAAATCCATCACGCGGCCAATTTTGCGATGATCTCTTTTTTCAGCTTCTTCAAGCATTTTTAAATAATTTTCTAAGGATTCTTTTGACTCAAAAGCAGTTCCATAAACTCTTTGCAACATTTCATTTTTAGAATCGCCGCGCCAATAAGCGCCTGCAAGCTTCATCAATTTGAAATATTTTACATGGCTTGTTGATGGCGCGTGTGGGCCGCGGCACAAGTCTAAAAATTCACCTTGACGATAAAGCGAAACATCTTCATTTACTGGAATTGAAGCAATAATTTCAGCTTTATATTTTTCACCAATTGAGTGAAAAAATTCCACCGCTTTATCACGATTCCAAACTTCACGCACAAATTTTTCATCACGCTTAGAAATTTCATGCATTCTTTTTTCTAAAATTTCCAAATCTTCTAAAGTAAATGGAGTTTTGCGTGCAAAATCATAATAAAAACCATTTTCAATGGCAGGTCCAATTGTAACTTGCACATCAGGAAATAATTCTTTAGCAGCTTGAGCCAAAAGGTGCGCCGCATCATGACGAATTATTTCTAAAGCATCAACGCCGCTTTTTGGAGTGATAATTTCAATTTTAGAATCTTGAGTAATTGAAGAGGATAAATCTTTAATTTCACCGTTAATTTTAACTGCTAAAGCGACTTTTGCTAAAGATATAGAAATTGATTTAGCAATTTGATCACCGCTAATTCCACTTTCAAATTCTTTAAAATTTCCATCTGGAAAAGTTATTTTTATTTGCGACATATTTTATTTTACAATGATTTTTCCTTGCGCAGTTTTTTGATGAAAATCGCCAAAAAACTTATATTCACCTGATTTTAAAGGCTGTATATTAATAGTAATTTTTTTGCCCGCAGCAACTAATTTTTCTTTCTTTAGATCATTACTTTCAAATTCTTCTAAAGTTTTATCAAGATTTTCAATGATTAATTTAAAATTTTGATTTGCTGGAATTTCAATAAAATCAGGCTCAAATTTATGATCCTTGATTTGAATTAAATATTCATTTTGCGCTGCAAAAGCTTGGGTTGTAAGCAAAAATAATAGGGTAAAAAATATTTTTTTCATAAAAAATAAATAAGTTTAAGGGATGTAACGTCAAGTATGAGACTATAAATCATACTTAGGCATTATGAGAAAAGTTACGATTGTCAGTTAAATTCGTTTCCGACAAATGGACCCCGCAACAAGTGCGGGGTGACAGTTTAAGGAAATTTGCTACCACAAGTTGTCACCCCGCACTTGTTGCGGGG
>CALBSF010000007.1 GCA_937927795.1 uncultured Rickettsiales bacterium | reverse complement strand
GACGTGTGCTCTTCCGATCTGTTAAATTTACTATAATGATTGGAGTTTTAGCGGTATTATCAATAGCCGTCATTAAAACTGGTCCGGCAATTTTGAAATTTTTTAACGGCTTAATATTCAAAGCCATAATCGGCGGGATCGGCGCTAAATAGGGCTAAATATAAATATAATAACCTTTGTTAACGGTGCCTAATTGACTTTTATACAAAATTTATTACAATTGAGATCTATTCTTTCTAAGTTTCATCGTCTTTTTAATATGACAAAAAAAATTGAACCAAAACTCTCTAAGCAAAATCTACTCGGTTTTTACCGAGAAATGCTTCTAATTCGTCGCTTTGAAGAAAAAGCTGGCCAGCTTTATGGCATGGGTCTTATTGCGGGTTTTTGCCATCTTTATATTGGGCAAGAAGCAATTGCAAGCGGCATGAGACACACCATGAAAGATGGCGATAAAGTCATTACCACTTACCGCGATCACGGCCACATGCTATTAGCGGGCTCTGATCCAAAAATGATTATGGCGGAATTACTTGGAAGAAAAGATGGCTCATCTAAGGGCAAAGGCGGCTCAATGCATTTATTTGACACAGCAAGACATTTTTATGGTGGGCATGGAATCGTGGGGGCTTCGGTTCCAATTGGTGCCGGGCTTGCATTTGCTGACAAATATCGCGGCAATAATAATGTTACTTACTGCTATTTTGGCGATGGCGCAGCCCATCAAGGTCAAGTTTATGAAACTTTTAACATGGCAAAATTATGGAATTTGCCAGTATTATTCATTATTGAAAATAACCATTACGCAATGGGAACTTCACTAAAAAGATCATCTTCAATTGATGAATTACATAAGCGTGGCATAGGGTTCAACATTCCAGGCGTTAAAATCAATGGTATGGATGTTTTTGAAGTAATTAAAGAAGGTCAAAAATGTGTTGATTTTGTTAGATCTGGCAATGGTCCGATGATTATAGAAATGGACACTTATCGCTATCGCGGCCATTCTATGTCTGATCCCGCAACTTATAGAAGCAAAGAAGAGCTTAACTGCAAAAAAGAACAAGATCCAATTGACAGCCTTCGCGCTCATATTTTGGAAAATAAAATTGCCGAAGAAGATGAAATTAAGGCAATTGAAGATGGTATAAAAACCGAAGTAAATGACATAGTTGAGTTCGCTAAAAATTCTCCCGAGCCAGATGAAAGCGAGCTTTTAACCGAAATTTATAATTAATAAAAAAATATGACACTTAGAAAAATAACAGTTCGTGAAGCCTTACGCGAAGCGATGGCAGAAGAAATGAGAGCAAACCCAGAAGTTTTTGTTATGGGCGAAGAAGTTGCCGAATATAATGGCGCTTACAAGGTTACTCAAGGATTGCTAGCAGAATTTGGTGAAAAAAGAGTAATTGACACCCCAATTACCGAGCATGGATTTGCTGGAATTGGAGTTGGCGCAGCCTTTACCGGCCTTCGTCCGATTGTGGAATTCATGACTTTTAACTTTGCTATGCAAGCAATAGATCAAATTGTCAATTCTGCAGCAAAAACATGTTATATGTCTGGTGGACAAGTTATTTGCCCGATAGTGTTTAGAGGACCAAATGGCGCGGCTTCAAGAGTTGGCGCGCAGCATTCTCAATGTTACGCCGCTTGGTATGGCGCTATTCCCGGTTTAAAAGTTGTCTCTCCTTACAGCGCCGCTGATTGTAAAGGATTATTGAAAGCTGCAATTCGTGATCCAAATCCAGTAATTTTCTTAGAAAATGAAATTACTTACGGCTTTTCTTTTGAAGAAGAATATGAAGATGACCATATTGTTGAAATTGGTAAAGCAAAAGTGCTTCGTGAAGGAAAAGATGTTACAATTGTAGCGTTTTCCTTAGTAGTTAAATATGCCTTAGAAGCTGCGGAAGAGCTAGCTAAAGAAGGAATTGAGGCAGAAGTTATTGATCTTAGAACCATTCGCCCAATTGATAAAAATACTATAATTGAGTCAGTTAAAAAAACTAATCGCTGCATTACCGTTGAAGAAGGGTTTCCATTCGCTGCAGTTGGCAGTGAAATAGCCTCAATTTTAATTGAAGAAGCATTTGATTATTTAGATGCTCCAATTAAAAAATTAGCCGCAGTTGATGCGCCGCTTCCTTATGCAGCAAACCTAGAAAGACTTGCCTTGCCAAAGACTGCCAATATTATCGCAGCCGCAAAAGAAGTATGTTTTAGAAATCAATAATGACAAATAAAATATTATATAATTTAGTTAAAAAAAATAATGTTAATAAACTAATTTTTGTATCATATTTTATTGCTTTGGGCCTGATATTATATTTTTCATTTTTTACAATTTTTGGTCAAAAAGGCCTCGTTCAATATTTCAAATTAAAAGCTCAAATTGAAAATAAAGAAATAGTCAAAGAGGAATTATTGGATAAAATGAATATCAAAAAAAATATGGTTGAAGGCATGAATACCAACTCTTTAGACCTTGATTTACTTGATGAGCAGGCAAGAAAAAATTTAGGATATGCTGGAAAAAACGAAGTGGTAATTTATAAAAAAGATCAACAAGAAAAATAAATATGTCTTTTAGTCTACAAAAAGAATTCGCTAGAAAAGCTCTCCATTTTCTACTACTTGCAATTCCATTAATTTTTTATTTTTATGGTAAAAAAACTGGCTTGTTAATTTTCATTCCAATTACAATAACCGTAGTTTGGCTCGATTTTTTAAGAAGAAAAAATGCTAAAATTAAAGAAATTTTTGCTAAAATTTTTGGTATTGTTCTTCGCCCTCATGAGCTTGAAGGCAGCAAACTATGCGGTTCAAGCTGGGTTGCGCTTGCAACTTGCCTGACATTTTTTATATTCAAAACAGAAATTGCTATTACTGGATTTACAATTTTAGTAATTAGCGACGCGCTTGCTGCGCTAGTTGGCAAGGCATATCCAAGCAGACCATTCTTTGAAAAATCAGTAAATGGCGCCCTCGCCTTTTTTATTAGTGGAGTTTTTATTTTAATTGGATGTGGATTAATTTTTGATATGAAAGTTTGGTTTTATATATTTGGATTAATCGCACTAGGCTGCGTAACCATTATAGAATCAAGACCCAGCCTTATTGGAATTGATGATAATTTTACCATTCCAGTATTTTTCTGCCTCGTTTTGACATTCTTCGATTTAGTTTGGAATGTAGTTTAAATTCAAAACCATGCAATTTCCTAAAGATTTTCCCGACAAATTACGATCATCTATACTTGCCTCAGAAGTTGTTGGCAAAAAGGTGCAGTTAAAACAGCGTGGCAAAGAATTTCAAGGATTATGCCCTTTTCACAACGAAAAAAGCCCATCATTTACCGTTAACGACCAAAAAGGATTTTATCATTGTTTTGGCTGCCAAGCTCATGGTGATATAATTGGTTTTGTGATGAATAGCCAAGGACTTTCTTTCCCTGAATCAGTGGTAAAATTAGCTGATGATTTCGGCATCACAATTCCAAAAGTTGAAATCAATGAAGTAAAACAAGCAACTCTTGAGCGCGATTATTTAATTTTGGAAAAAGCCTGCACATTTTTTGAACAAAATCTTTTTTCTCAAGTTGGCTCAATTGCCTTAAGTTACCTACAGCAAAGGCAAATTCCAAAAAATATAATTAAAAAATTCCGCCTTGGTTTTGCTTTAAATTCTTACGATAATTTAATTAATTTTTTAAAAAAAGAAGGCTTTCAAGATCAAGAATTAATTAAAACAGGTATAATTGGAAAAAATGATAGAAATCAATTTTATGATAAATTTAGAAATAGAGTAATTTTTCCAATTCTTGATAAAAAAAATCGAGTAATTGCCTTTGGAGGCCGCACCATTGCTGATGATTTACCTAAATATTTAAACTCTGCTGAAACTGATTTTTTCAAAAAAAATCAGACTCTTTACAATTATTCATTCGCTCGCAGTGCAATATTTTCTAAGGGCTATGCCGTTGCGGTTGAAGGATATATGGATGCAATATCTTTAGCAAAAAATGGTCTAGAAAATGTAGTAGCTGGCCTTGGAACCGCGCTTGGAGCCGAACATTTAAAAGAATTATTTTACATCACTGATAAAATTGTAATTTGCTTAGATGGCGATTCTGCAGGCATCAGAGCCGCAAAACGTGTTTCAGAAATTGCACTTCCTTTAATCAGCTCAAAAAAGAATATCGCCTTTACTTTTCTGCCAAATCAAATGGATCCCGATGATTTTGTAAAAGAATTTGGCGCCAAAGAATTAGAAAAAATTTTACAAAATCCAATTCCTCTTTCAGAAAGTCTTTTTAAATTTGCGCTGCTTGAGCTTGGAATCGATGATGGCAAAAAAATTACTCCTGAAAATAAAGCTAAAATTGAGGCAAATTTACACAATAAAATTGCCATAATTTTAGATGTTTCTTTAAAAAAATATTTTTCGATTTTCTTTAAGGATCTGCTATTTTCCTTTGGTCGAGGGCAAAAAAAGGGTCACGATAACATAAATTTTATTCGTAAAATTTATCCAAGTTTGCAAAATAATTCTTCTGATTTAATTGCCAAAAATATTATCGCCATAATCATTGCCAACCCAGAATTAGCAAGCTTTCGTGATGATATTTTTGATATAAAAGAAGTGCAGTTTTTTAGCGAAAACTATACTCATCTAAAGGAATTAACAATTGAGCTAATTGAAGCTGGAGAAGAAAAAATACTTGCAAAGCTTGTTGATTCAGGGTTTAATAGACTTCCAGAAGAAATTTCTGACCTTATTGCAAGCTTAAAAAACACAGATTCTCAAACAAATTTAATTAAATTGCGCATCTTACTTTTAAAAGATTTATTACTTCAAGTAGAGCAGCAATACAAGGAATCTCTTAATAAAATAGACGAGATCGAAACTCATCAAAGCGCAATTACTAGTCAAAAAATTAAAGAAATTTTTACCTATCAAAATTCTCTTATGGCTCAAGTTCAGGCTTTAGAGAAAGAATTAATCTAAAAATATGGCAGTTAAAAAAAATAAAAAATTAGTAAAATCAACTGTAAAACCTATTGCTAAAAAAGTGGTTACTAAAAAACCTGTTGCAAAAAAAATAATTAAAAAAGCTGTTAGCAAAATAGTAAAAAAGGTAAAAAATACTAAGATTATTGCCAAAAAACCGGTAAAAATCGTTAAAAAAGCGGTTAAAGTGGTTAAAAATGTAAAAAAATCGATAAAAGCTAAAATCAAAATTCCGGCAAAAAAGATTACTAGTAAAATTAAACAAAAACCGACAAAAACCGACAAAAAAGAACCAAAAATCAAAAAAATTAAAGAACCGAAAGAGCCAAAACCAAGCAAAAAAATCAAAGTTAGAGCAGTTAATGATAGAACGGGAGCTTTAACCGAAAGATTTAACATGATTCAAGGCGTTAAAGCTGCTTTGCATAAAAAAGATGATGATGGCAAAAAAATGTCAACTGAGCTTGCGGGCAAATTAAAAAAATTAATCGCTCTTGGAAAATCTCAAGGATTTTTAACTCACGATCAAATTAATGAAAATATCGACAGCGATTCTGATCCAAAAAAACTGGATAGAACCCTTGATATTCTAGCTGAATTTAAAATTCAAGTAGTTGAAAAAGAAGATGATTTGGAAAGATTAATTGAAGAAGGTTTGGCAACGAAAGATGAAGAAAAAAGCCAAAAACGCAGTGAAGATTCGGTAAAAACTTACCTAAAATCAATGAGTTCGGTAAAGCTTTTAACCAGAGAAGACGAGGTTTCAATTGCTATTCGTATTGAAGAAGGCAGAAGCAAAACCATTAGATCACTTTATCAAAGCCCAATCATTATGCGCCATTTTATTGAATGGTATAATGGTCTTGCTAATGGCGCCATCTTGCTTCGCGACATTATTAGAATTGACGAAACTTACAATTCTGAGCTTGAAGAAATGATTAAAAGCAATGAAGGCGCTGAAAATAATGAAGGAACTGGCGCCAATGTTGAAGACATAACTTCAATTATTGATGATAATGTGGAAGCAACTGAAGATGCTTTATTTGAAGTTGATGAACTTGAAACAATCGATGAAAGCGCAGTTTCCTTTGTTTCAATGGAACGCATTTTAATGCCAAAAATGCTCGATTTATTCCAAAAAATCTCGCAAATTTGCCAAAAAGCTATCGATAAATCAGAAAATAAAACTCCGCTACAAATTAAAAATGATAAGGAAATTATCAAATTAAAAGCAGAATTTGATAAATTAACTTCTGAAGTAAGTTTTAGTGATACTTTAATCAAAGCTTTGGTAAGTCAGCTTTATGATGCCAATCAAAGATTAATTGCAATTGAAATTGAATTGCTAAAAGAAGCCAGAAAATATGGAATTGATAAAAGCGATTTCTTGAAGCATTATCAAGGCCTTGAGGAAGGTAAAAAATGGTTTGAAAAATTTGCTAATTTTAAAGATAAAAAATGGCTGAATTTTATTGAAAATAGTCGCGATAAAATTCGCGAAGTTCAAGATAAAATTATTAAATTTAACAGGGTTGTAGGACTTGATGTTGCCGACTTTAAACAATTAATAAATATTGTTAGAAGAAGCCAAGAAGAAGAATTAAAAGCCAAAAAAGAAATGATTGAAGCTAACTTGCGTTTAGTGGTTTCAATTGCAAAAAAATATACTAATCGCGGCTTACAATTCCTTGATTTAATTCAGGAAGGCAATATTGGCTTGATGCGCGCGGTTGATAAATTTGAATATCGTCGTGGCTATAAATTCTCAACTTACGCAACTTGGTGGATTAGGCAAGCTATTACTCGCGCTATTGCTGATCAATCTAGAACAATTAGAATTCCAATTCATATGGTTGAAACGATTAATAAAATCGTTAAAACCTCTAGACAATTAACTCAAGAGCTTGGAAGGGCGCCAGACGCGCAAGAAATTGCTGATAAACTTTTAATGCCAGTTGATAAGGTAAGAAAAGTTCTTAGAACTTCAAAAGATCCTGTAAGTCTAGAATCTCCAATATCTGGAGATGATGAGGAAAGTGTGCTTGGTGATTTTATTGAAGATAAAACTGCCGTTTTACCTTTCGATGCAGCGTCAAATTCTAAATTAAAGGAAATTACAGCTCAAATGCTTTCATCACTAACCCCTCGCGAAGAAAGGGTGCTTAGAATGCGTTTTGGAATTGGCATGGTTACTGACCATACTTTAGAAGAAGTTGGAAAACAATTCGCAGTAACTAGAGAAAGGATCAGACAAATCGAAGCTAAAGCGCTTAAAAAACTACATCACCCAAAAAGATCTAAGCTTTTGAAGAGTTTCTTGCAAGATGGTTAGATTTCGGCCACAAGACGCGAGAGGGCAAACTTGGGCGTCTTAACCCCCTCCTTTTCAACGCCAATTCGAGATAAGAACTCGGTCTAAATCATCCTCCCCTTGAGGGAGGATCGAGGAGTGTAGCGACTCGAGGAGGGGTCAGAAAAGCAAGTGACCTTAGATAATTTTAATTTTTAATAAACTTTCTTTAAAATATTTTTAAATTTATTAAATATTATCAACCTTTTTTAACCCCTCCTCGAGTCGCTACGCTCCTCGATCCTCCCTCAAGGGGAGGATGATTTAGACCGAGTTCTTATCCCGAATTGGCGTTTTTAATATTAACGAGAATAAAAAGCGTTAAAACTTACTTTCGCAATAGTATTTTGATTGATAAAATATCCCGCAAGCGCAGCAGAAGAGCTTTCATTTAAATCTAATTTATCCACTTTTAACGCATGAACTGTAAAAATATATTTATGCGGTTTATCGCCTTGTGGTGGGCACGCGCCGCCAAATCTATACAAACCAAAATCATTTTTTATTTGTAAAATTCCATCCTTTAAAGCAAAACTATCTTTTGCACCAAAATTTGTTGATAATTCTTGATAATTTGTAGGAATATTAACCACTAACCAATGCCACCAGCCACTTCCAGTTGGAGCATCTGGATCATAAACAGTAAGAGCAAAACTCTTGGCATCTTTTGGAGCGTCTTTCCAGCCAATTTGCGGAGAAATATTTTCACCTTTGCATCCAAAGCCATTAAAAACTTGCTTACTTGTTAAGGTTGATTTTGGCTTTACATCTAAGCTGTCGATGGTTAGTGCGTGAGACTGAGTGCAAGATACAATTACAATTGTAAGAGCTAGAGAAAAGAAGTTTTTCATGGAATTTTATAAATAAAAATTAATTTTGGTATTATTTAAAATTACAAATCCTTAATCAATTCGCAAGCTTTTATTAAGGCTTGCGCCTTGTTGACACATTCTTGATATTCAGATTTTGGATCAGAATCAAAAACTACGCCCGCGCCAGATTGTAAATAAATTTTTTCATCTTTAATTAGCGCTGATCTTAGAGTGATGCAAGTTTCCATATCGCCATTACCAGCAAAATATCCAACGCATCCAGCATAAAAACCACGCTTTTCTTTTTCTAATTCTTCAATTATTTCCATTGCTTTAATTTTTGGAGCGCCACTTACCGTTCCGGCAGGAAAGCCTGAAATTAAAGCATCTAGAGCATCTTTATCATCGCGCAATATTCCTTCCACATTTGAAGAAATATGCATTACGTGAGAATAATTTTCTACCACCATTTTTTCGGTTACTTCAACAGTTCCTTGACGGCAAACCTTGCCAACATCATGTCTTCCAAGGTCTATCAACATCAAGTGCTCTGCGACTTCTTTTTCATCATTTAATAATTCCATCGCAATTCTTTCATCTTCTTTAGAATTTTTGCCTCTTTTTCTGGTGCCAGCAAGCGGACGAATTGTGACTTTTTTATCCTTGCAAGAAACCATGATTTCTGGGCTTGAACCAGTTAAAACAAAATGCGGAAATTTTAAATAAAATAAAAATGGCGAAGGATTAACTGTTCTTAAAGAGCGATAAAAATAAAATTCATCTAAATTTTTATCAAAATTTGAGGTGAATCTTTGTGATGGCAAAACTTGAAAAATATCGCCGCTAATAATGTGTGTTTTTGCTTGCAAAACCGCATCACAATATTGACTTTCTGTGTAATTTGAAGAAAAGTTAAAAGTTGGCTTAACATTGATTTTACAAGGCGCGTAGGGCTCGTTTAAAATATTTTCAATATTGGTAATTTTATTGTTTAACTCATCATAAGTTGTTTTTGAATCAGCAAAAACTGGTGCGCAAATTAAGGCGCGATCAAAAAGATTATCAAATAAAATAATGATTTGCGGGCGAATAAAAATACTATCTTCAATATTAATTGGATCAGATAAATTTTTATTTGGCAATTTTTCCATCAATTTTGCCATATCATATGACATAAAACCAAAAATGCCGCCGCAAATTGATGGAAGCGCGTTTGCGCCATAATTTAAAGCACTCCAATCGATTTTTGATTGATTAATTAATTGACGAAAATTATCTAAAACATCTCCTTTTTCATCAATAAAATTTTCTTCATTATTAATAAAATCACGATTAATTGATGATTTTTCACCCCTACATTTCCAAACCAAATCTGGCATTAAGCCAATCACTGAAAAGCGCCCTTTATTATTTCCTTTTTCGGCAGATTCAAATAAAAAATGATGGTTTGGAAATTTAGCAAAAAGCTTTAATGCCGCCAAAACTGGCGTAATCACATCAGAAGAAATTTGTTTGTAAAGCACTGTTGAGCTAGAGTTTTCTAGGCGCTTTTCAAATTCATCTTTAGAAAAATTAAAAGTCATTTTAATCTTTTTTATCTTCTTTATCTTCTTTCAAGATTTTTTCGTTAACTTTTACTTCGTGTTTTTTTCCTAAATAATTATTAAATTCTTGCATAATTTCATTTCTGAATTTTTCAACTTCCGCCCCTTTTGCGGCGTTAATTGAAGCTGGGTCAAAATTTACAGATTTGATTTGACGAGCAATTCCAACCACAAATTCTTGAGCATTAGAAGGAAGAGCCGAAGTGGCGCTGCCAACATTTACTGCAAATAATTCATCCAAAAATTTATTTTGATAAGGAATTTTTTGACCTTGATATTCAATATAATAAATTCTTGGAAATTCACGATTTTTCTCAAATTTTAAATTATATTTAGCCGCGATTTGCGCCGCTTGATCTGGATGAGATTTAATTTCTTCACCAACCTTTACCGCCAAATCTTGCCAAGCTTTATGGCGAATATTTTTCAGCAAATCAACCACCACTTGCGTTCTAACTTCTTTTAAATCTTTTTGATTTTCAGCAAAAATTTCTTCAGCTTTTATTGCATAATATACATCGTCTTCTTTGCTATAAAGAATTTTAGAAATTTGACCTTTATTTAAAGAAAATGCACTTTGCAAGAAAGATTCTCCATCGGCTATTTTCAAGGCTTCTTTGCTATTTTCAATTTCACCTTTTTGATTAATTTTTATTGCAGATGGGTTTTTTAAATTAAACTTTTTTGCAACTTCATTTAAAGAATTAGAAGATAAAATTAAATCATCAATTTGATTAATTTTTTCTTGCATAACCTTTTCTTGCCTTCCAGATAATAAAGATTTTTCAATATCTTTTTTTACTTCATTAAAAGGAACTGGCGATGATGCATTAATTTTAGTTAGCAAAAACACATGAAATCCTAAAGGGCTTTTCAAAACCTCGCTTCTAGCATCTAAATTTAGAGTAAAAATATTATTAGAAAGATCAGAAATTAAATCTTTTTTAGTAATATTATTTAAAGCAATTTGTTTTTGATCTTTCTTTTTTAATTCTTTAGCTAATTTTACAAATGCCAGCTGAGCATTTGATTTTTCTGGCTTTGTTGCCTCATCAAATTTGGTTAAGAAATTTTTTGCCTCTTCTTCTTTGTCAAATAAAACATGGAAAAAGCTTCTGGTTTCTGGCTTTATATATTGTTCTTTATTTTTTTCATATTCAGCTAAAAGTTCTGATTCTTGAACTTTAAAATCTTGAGCAAAGTCTTTTTTATCAAAAGTTAAGTAAGCAATTTGGCGAGTTTCAGGCGAAACATATTCTTTTTTATTTGCTTCATAAAATTTAACAATTTCATCTTCCTTAGGCTGATCGGCGGCTTTGATATCATGAATTGAAATTGTAACCACATCAGCAATTCTTTTTTGCTGTCTAAAATTTTCACTTTCCACCACCATTTTTTCATCAAGCGGAGAAACCATTGACATGGTTTGCATAATCATAGTTGCAACAACTTCGTTAGAAACTGCGGTAACATATTTTTCTTCATTGGCGCTATTTTTTTTCAAAAATTCTTGGAATAATTCTTTAGAAAATTTTCCTTCTCTTTGAAAATTTGGATCTTTGGCAACAGCTTCTAATATTAGCTTTTTGCTAGCGTAAACACCGTAATCATCGCGAAGCTTTCCAACCATTATTTTATTGATTAAGCGGCCCAAAACATCAGATTTAAATTGCGCTGAATCAACATATTTTTGAGCTTGATCGCTGTTATTATTAGCTAAAATTGCCTGACGGTCTGATTGTAAAATTTTACTAAAAGTTGAGTAGCCAACTTTAGAGCCACCAACCTTTGCCACCCAAGAGTTTGGACTGCCTAAAATAAAGCTGCTAACCCCAAATAACACAAAGGTTAAAGCAACGAAGGCAAGAATAATTTTGAACAAGAAATTTCCAGCTAATTTACGAAATAATTGCATTTTTTTTAAAGATTTTTATTAAAGAAATATGGTTGGAATTGTAAAACAGCTATATTCATAAATCAATTTTTTCTTGAGAAAATTCTTTATATTTCCTACAATTGAGCGCAAATTCAATTTTTTTCTTAAAAAAATGTTAATTGTTCAAAAGTTTGGTGGCACTTCGGTTGGAGATATTCCGAGAATTAAAAATGTTGCCCAAAAAGTTAAAGCCGAGCTTGATAAAAATAATAAAGTTATAGTAGTTGTATCAGCAATGTCTGGCGTTACCAATCAGATGGTTGATTATTGTAACCAGGTTTCTTCTTTATTATCTGATGAATCTTTGGTTGAGTATGATGCGGTGATTGCTAGCGGCGAACAAATTACTTGCGGCCTTTTGGCGCTTGAATTGCAATCAATTGGCTATAAATCCAGATCTTTTTTGGGCTGGCAAATTCCAATTAAAACCGACAAAACTCACGGCAAAGCAAGAATTGAATCAATCGATGGTGATTTTTTACTAAAATCATTAGAAGAATATGATGTGGTAATTATTGCCGGATTTCAAGGTTTGGATGATGCAACTGGTCGCATCAGCACGCTTGGAAGAGGCGGATCTGACACCTCAGCCGTAGCAATTGCAGCGGCAGTAAAAGCTGATTTATGTGATATTTATACTGATGTTAATGGTGTTTACACTACAGATCCAAGAATTACTGAAAAAGCAAGAGTATTAAAAAGAATCACCTACGAAGAAATGCTAGAAATGGCTTATAGCGGCTCAAAAGTTTTACAAACCCGCTCAGTTGCAATGGCGATGGCACATAATGTAAGAGTTAGAGTTTTATCAACCTTTGAAGAAGTAAATGGCTCTTCAGGAACAATTTTAGTTAATAATAACGAGGAAATCATGGAAAGACGCGTAATTACTGGAATCAGCTATAGCAAAAATGATGTAAGAATGACTTTAGCAAAAATGCCTGACCATCCAGGGCTTTCTGCCACAATATTTGGCGCCTTAGCAGAAAAAGAAGTAAATGTTGATATGATTGTGCAAAATATTAGCGCCGATAATTTTATTGATATAACTTTTACAACTACAAAAGAAGATTTTGATCGTGCAAAATTAGCAATTGAATCGATAAAAAATGAAGTAAATTATAAAGAATTAAAAATAGATGAAGATGTTGCTAAAATTTCAGTAATTGGCGTTGGAATGATTAGCCATTCTGGGGTTGCACACACTATGTTCAAAACCTTGGCTTCTAAAGGAATAAATATTTTATTAATCTCAACTTCTGAAATTAAAATTTCAGTTTTAATTGAAAAACAATATGGGGAATTAGCAGTAAGAATTCTTCATGATGCTTATGGACTTGGAGCTAGGTAGGGAAAAAAACTTATTGCCGTTAAAAAAGGAGCGTCAAAACCAGATGGACCCCGCAACAAGTGCGGGGTTGACAACTTGTGGAGGCAAATTTTCTAAAACTTGTCACCCCGCACTTGTTGCGGGGTCCATCGGTTATTAAGCAAAATTAA
>CALBSF010000006.1 GCA_937927795.1 uncultured Rickettsiales bacterium | reverse complement strand
AGCTGCCACAACCGCAACTTGCTTTAGCGTTTGGATTTTTAACTTTAAAGTAAGACGCACCAAGCTCTTTCACAAACTCAACTTCAGAGCCTTCTAAAAAAGGCAGCGAAACTTCATCGGTAACTGCAATTAATTTAGAATTATTCTCAGCAATTTTAATATCGCCTTCATTAATTTTATTATCTAATTCTAAAATATATTGAAAGCCGCTGCAGCCGCCACCAGAAACTGAGATGCGCAAAAATTTTTCAATATTATTTGGATTATTTTTAATCTCCAAAATACGCTCTAATGCTGAATTGGCAATGGTTATTGAATTCATTTTATTTTACAAAAACTTTTGACAAAAAACTTTAATGGTTATATATTATAAGCACTTAAAATAACTTTTCTAACTTTAATTATCAAAGGAATAAAATGGCTATAGAATCAACTTTATCGATTATCAAACCTGATGCAACTCAAAGAAATTTGACTGGTGCAATTAACAGTAAATTTGAGGCTGCTGGTCTTAAAATTGTTGGACAAAAAAGAATGCAACTTTCTGAAAAAATGGCTGGTGAATTTTACAGCGTTCACAAAGAGCGTCCTTTTTACAATGATCTAGTAAAATTCATGACTTCTGGTCCAGTTGTGGTTCAAGTTTTAAAAGGTGAAAACGCAGTTGCAAAAAATCGCGAAATTATGGGCGCAACTAATCCTGCTAATGCTGACGCAGGAACGATCCGTAAAGAATTTGCTCTTTCAATTGAAGCTAATTCTGTTCATGGATCTGACAGCTTAGAAAATGCAAAAAATGAAATTGCTTTCTTCTTCGCTGGATTTGAAATTGTTGAATAATTCAAGTGTGGGGCGCTGATTATTTTAGCGCCCCTAAGGTTACGTGGTAAAATTTCTCCTACCTAAAATGGATTGCCACGCTTCGCTCGCAATGACGAAGCAATAGCTTTACTTTTAGACGAAGTATCAGCTTTACTTTTATATGGTGAAGAGTGTTTTTTACTTATGTTGCCCACCCGTCATTGCGAGCGAAGCGTGGCAATCCACTTTGGCGTTAATGCCAAGTTTTGTTATGTTATTATGATCAAATAACCCAATATCCATTTTTTAATTTTTATCCAAAATGACTAATTTAAATTCTAAAAAAACCGCAATAGTTTTTCCTGGGCAAGGCTCACAAGTGGTTGGAATGGGAAAAGATTTATACG
>CALBSF010000005.1 GCA_937927795.1 uncultured Rickettsiales bacterium | reverse complement strand
AGATGCTGCAAGATGATATTCTTGGCAAAGATAGAGAACTTTCAAGTAACTTTGCCACCTACAAAAAAGCCTTCGATGAAATTTTAGCAGATAAAAATAATTTTCTAATGGTAATTGAATTAGAAAAAGAAGTGATCGGAACTTGTCATTTAACCATTATGCCGTCTCTAACGCTGCAAGGCTCAAAGCGCATGAATATTGAAGCGGTAAGGGTTGATAAAAAATTTAGCGGACAGGGCGTTGGATCATGGATGATAAAAAAAGCAATTGATTTTGCCAAAAATAACGAGGTTAAAATCATTCAATTAACCACTAATAAAGCGCGTCTAGATGCTCATAGATTTTATGAGAGATTGGGTTTTGAAAAAACTCACGAAGGCATGAAAATGAAAGTAACTTAAGCATGATAGATGTTCTAAAGCTTACAGATAAAAACTCAAAAAAGCTTGATGAAGTAGCTAATCTTTTTGATCAATATAGAATTTTTTATAATCAAGAATCAAACTATGATGCCGCCAAGAATTTTCTTTTAGATAGAATAAAAAACAAAGATTCAGAGATATTTTTTGCATCAGAAGATGAGAAAATTCTAGGATTTACACAATTATATCATAGCTTTTCATCAGTTGGTTTAAGAAAAATCATTATATTAAATGATTTATATGTGGCAAATGAAGCTAGAAGCAGAGGGGTTGCTAAAGCTTTAATCAAAAAGGTAAAAGATTTTTGTTTAGAAAATAAAATTACCAAAATTACTTTATCAACTCAAAAAAATAATAAGTTAGCGCAGAATTTATATGAGGCGCAAGGATTTATTAATAATGATAATTTTTTAACTTATAATTTTGAGATAAATTAAAAAACCTGCCGTCTAGCACCTATGTTTCAAGGGAGAAGAGCGGCAGGTCTAATGCCGGCTATTATAAACACCTTAAGTTAATTCGTCAACCAAAAAACAAACCCCATGTTATCACAAGATATTCTAGATAAGATTGAGCCGCTAATTTCAACTAAAAAAGTTGCCTTATATCGTAAAAATAAAGATGACCTAGTATGGTTTGAAAGTTATAAGTGTGAGTTATATCAAGCTAAAGAAGTTTTTGTTTATCTGCATTTTTTGGAGATTTTTTTAAGAAATAAAATTACAATTGAATTTAGTATAGATTTTGGTGAATGGCTTTTTGACTCGTCACCTAAACTGCAATTTAATTCAAAAGAGAAGGATAAAATTGATCAACTCATGTTTAATCTTAAAAAATCTAATAAAAAACTTGATATTGATAATTTTGTTTCAAATTTAAGTTTTGGCTTTTGGACTAACTTATTTCATAGACCTTATGCCAAGATCTGGAAACAAAATAAAATGATAGAAAGAGTATTTCCATTTTTAAAAAATCACCAAAGAAATATTATAGAAATTCAAAAAGAATTGGAATTTATAAGGAGATTACGCAATAGAATTTTTCATTTTGAAAGCCTGCAAAGTCTTAATTTTGAAGAGGCAAAACAATTGGTAAATAAATTTATTTATGGAATCAGTGGCATTGAAATTGCAAAAATTTTGGATAATATGTAAAGCTGGACCCGCAAACCTATGCTAATTTGAAATAAATATTAAATAATGAACAAAGCGATAAAAATTAATCTTGCTGAAAAATTTGCTATTTTCAACGATCATTATTCGCCAAAAATTATTGGTGATTTAAATGATAATTTTATTAAATTGGTTAAATTCCAAGGCGATTTTGTCTGGCATGATCATAAGGACGAAGACGAGCTTTTTATTGTGATTAAAGGTGAATTAATAATTAAATTTCGCGATAAAGATATAGTTGCAAATCCGGGTGAAATGATTTTAATTCCCAAAGGAGTTGAACATTGTCCAAGTCCTGTTGAAGAGGTATGGGCAATGTTGATTGAGCCAAAAACAGTTATTAATACTGGTGATGTTGAAGATAAGAAAACCGTAAAAGATTTAGAAAGAATTTAAGCATGATCATCTTAGAATACATAGACTCAATATTAGCAATCACCGGTCTTATGATTGTAACTCTTGCAAGTCCAGGGCCTGATTTTGCGATTATTGTTAAAAATAGTATTATTTATTCTCGCAAAACCGCCTTATTTACAGCTCTTGGCATTGCGCTGGGAATACTAATCCACGTTACTTATACTTTGCTTGGTTTTGGAATTATTATTGCTAAAACTCCTTGGCTATTTTCAATTTTTAAATATCTTGGCGCTGCCTATTTGATTTACATAGGATTTAAAGGGCTTAGAGCCAAAAAAAGTCATATTGAT
>CALBSF010000004.1 GCA_937927795.1 uncultured Rickettsiales bacterium | reverse complement strand
CAGCTATTTTAAAGGATATTTTATGGTTTTTTGTTATAGTTAGATCAGAAGTTATATCATTAAACGCCCTGTCTTCAGTTAGCGCTAATTTTACAATTGTTTTTAGTGACATTTTGCGGGATTGAATTTTGCTTTTTTCAATTCATCTAAGCGTTTAGCGATAAAAAAGCGAGTCAAATTTAATTCTTCACTTGAGATTTCTCTGTTCTGATTTTTATTTTCTTTTATTAATCCTTCAATTAAATGAAAAAGCAGGCAGTGATCGCCAAGCTGCGCGCGAATAAAGGCGGGCATGTTTTTAGCAAGAAATGGTATGTTAGGGTTGTTGCTCAGAGAAATTTTTTCAGCTAGGCTGGCGGCCAAATTTAGGTCTTTTAAACTGCTTTTTGCAATTAGAGCAGCTTGCATCATCCACCACCAATCATCATCAATATTTTTGCTGGAATGTTCATCAAGATATTTGACGATATATTTATTGTCTTCGTGTTTTTGGGTTTGGGCATAATAGTAGCTAGCAAGAGCGGGAACAAAACTTGATTTTGCATTAAGTCTATCTAAGGCGGTCATCCAATCATAAATTCTAGAATAATCGTAATTTTTTAAAGCAACGAAACCTGCAAAAACATCACCAGAATTTTGTAGGCGAGTTGCAAGTAAGCGAAATAAAAATTCTTGATCGCCAAGTGATAGTGCTGAAGTGAGGTATTTTGTGGGCGCTGGCGGCACTAAATCAAAAGGAGCGATTATTTTTTCAGTTTTTTTCCAAAAGAAAATTTGGCACAAAAAAGCTAAGATAAATAAATAAAAAAATATTTTATGAGAATTGAGATGGTAAAATGTTTTGTAATTCATCTTTTTTGATGGTCTAAAACTGCTTTTTCTTGAAATCGTGAAAAGCCATAAAAATCATGAGTGGAATATAAATTAAAGATTGCCATAAAACAATTTTTAAATTACTAAAATCATTAATTTCATAATTGAGCCAAGAGCTTTGGGCAAATAAATCAAGCCTTGGAAACAGAACTGACAAGAATTTTAAGGTAGTTGCCATGACATGATTTTTTGCGGCAGCAAAATCTTGTGGAAGCTCTATTGCCATAACAAATACGCCCATTAATCTTGAAATAATGTAAAAACCAAAAGATGCCATTATTGCAGAAAATGGGTTTTTTAAAATTAAAGATGCAAGAAGTGAGAAGGAAATTAAAATTAAAATTTCAGAAAATAAGGTTAAAGACCAGATGAGTAAGCCCAGTTTACTAGCTTTAGTGACTAATAAAATTGCTAAAATTAAGGGAATAAAAATCAAGACTGCTGATAAAAAAAATCCAGCCAAATAACTTAAAACAAATTTTTCTCTAGAAATTGCTTTGGAAATTATGAATTCAACTTCTTTATTTTCAAAAGATCTGTGAATATTTAGGCAGACAAATAAAATAAGCCCAATTGCTAAAATTGCCCTAGAAGAGCCAGCTATAAAGGCGGCAGTCATTTGCTGTTGTTCAACTAAAGCGGTTGAGCCAAGAAAAATTGATAAGGAAAAGGCGGCGATCAGCGTAATAAAAAGACCGATATAAAGGCGGTCACGAAGACCATTTAGAAGAATATATTTTATTATTGAATTCACAAACTTACTCTATAAATTGGCGCTTAGACGAGTTAAATTTTTCATTAAAATCGCGTTCATATTTAGATACTCTATCACCACTGCCAACAATAGTTGCTTTAACAAAAATAACCGTCTCTACAACCTCAGAAGTTTTTGAGGTTGATCTAAAAAACCAGCCTAAAATAGGAACTCGACCAAGAAGTGGAATCCCTTCATTCTGATTAGTTGAGCCTTCTTTCATTAATCCGCCAATAACAATAACATTGCCGCTTTGAATTTTAGCGATAGTGCTTAATTCTCTAGTTTGTACAACCGGAACTAGATTTGCGATAGCGCCACTTGCGGGGTCTTTAACTTCGCCGCCTTTGGAAGATAAAGTTGGCTTAATATTTAAAGTGATATCTCTGGTTTCAATATTAATTGAAGGAGTTATTTCTATCTTTACCCCAATATTCTCCTCTTGCTTTGTTGAAGTTATTGTGGCGCTAGTTACAGGAGTTGCGCCAGATGTCGTGGTAACATTTTGATTGTTATCAATTTTAAAATAAACTAATTTGTCACCAAAATTAAGAGTTGCTTTTTGGTTGTTGATTGCATGTATTCTAGGGCTTGATATAGTTCTAGTTGTTCCAAATTGTTCTAAAGCGGAAAAGATTGCGCTTAGATTGCCGCTGCCAAATATGTTGGTTGCAGCTCCAAACAGGGAATTAAAAGACTTTGTTGGATCTGTAGATTTAGAAGCTGCGCCTCCCACGAAATCAAGTGAAGGATTACTGCCAAGAGAGCTCCAATTAATTCCCGTTTTATATGCTTCAGAAAGATTAACTTCTACTAATTTTGCCTCAATTAAAACCTGTGAAGAAGCCGCTCTTTCGACGTCAGCTAGATATTTTGACACCTCTCTGTGCTGCTTATTATTGGCAAAAAGTGAGATTATGCCAGCGGATTTATTTGAAGTAACGGAAGCGGTTTGTTCTTCGGGTGAACTGCCTGAATCTTCTAATAATGATGATGACGAGCTAGAAGAGTTCGAGTTTTGATTGGATGAAATCATAGAAGTGATGTTGGATTCAACATCTGTCCATAAAGTGCTGCCAGTTAAATAATCAACAAAATAATTTTTTAAATAAGGAGTGTCGCTTTCAAAATATAAAACTCCATTTTTATAAGAATAGCGAAGGTTGCCAAGATTTGCAATGCGATCAATTATTTCTTTTAAAGGACGATTTTTGGCATTTAAAATAATTCCACCGGAAATTTTTGGATCAATATCAATATCAATTTTAGCAACTCTGGCCAATTCTATTAAAACATCTTTTAGAGGAACTTGGTCACTCACTGAAAATGAAATTGTTTTTTCGCCGCCAATCACTGGTGGGGGAGGAGTTACAACCATTTTAGAGATAGATGGAATTGGTGCGATATTTTTAGGTTTTTCACCCCTTTCTTTTGCTATTTTTTTGTGATCTTTTATCATAGCCTCTCTCATCTCGGCCCTTGTTAATTGGGCATTTAAATCATGATAATCAGCTTGCTTTACCTCATCTTTAGTGCAGGAAAAAAAACTCAATATCGTTAAGAAATAAAGTATTTTTTTTGCTGATTTTATTGGCTCTAACACTTGATTTTTCTAGTAAATTAATATTAATTGCAATATTATAATTGAAGATAAATGTTATTTGTTAAAAAATTTTTAGCAATTGATTTTGTTAAAATAAATTTTAGCATCAAATTAACAAAAAAATTGTTCCAAAATAGAATATAAAAATGCTTAAGCAACAAGACAAAATTTTTACTAATCTTTATGGCTTTGAATCTGCAAATTTAGATGAAGCTAAGAAAAGAGGTGATTGGTTAGATACAAAAAAGTTTTTAGATAATGGCACAGATTATCTAATTCAACAGGTGAAAGATTCTGGGCTTAGAGGTCGAGGCGGCGCCGGCTTTCCAACTGGAATGAAATGGTCATTTGTGCCAAAAAAATCCGATCCAAAAGAAGGTAGGCCTCATTATTTAGTGATTAACGCAGATGAGTCTGAGCCAGGAACTTGTAAGGACCGCGATATTTTAAGAAACGAACCTCATAAACTTTTAGAAGGATGTTTGCTTGCTGCAAGAGCAATCAATGCACAAACTTGCTATATTTATATTCGCGGCGAATATTATAATGAAGCTGCTGCTTTACAAAAAGCAATTGACGAAGCTTATGCAGCTAAATTAATTGGAAAAAATGCTTGTGGATCTGGTTGGGATTTAGATATTTATATTCATCGCGGCGCCGGTGCTTACATTTGTGGCGAAGAAACAGCTTTACTCGAAAGCTTGGAAGGAAATAAAGGGCAGCCGCGTTTGAAGCCGCCATTTCCAGCTTTGATTGGTCTTTATGGTTGTCCAACTGTAATTAATAATGTTGAATCAATTGCGGTGGTGCCAACAATTTTAAGGCGCGGCGCTGCTTGGTTTGCAGGAATTGGAAGAGAAAAAAATACGGGAACAAAAATATTTTGTATCTCAGGTCATGTAAATAAACCTTGTAATGTTGAAGAAGAAATGGGAATTTCTCTTCGCGAATTAATCGAAAAACATGCTGGCGGCGTTAGAGGTGGCTGGGACAATCTTTTAGCGGTTATTCCTGGAGGATCTTCAGTTCCACTGCTTAAAAAAGAAGTTTGCGATACAGTTTTAATGGATTTTGATTCTTTAAAGGCTGTCGGCTCTGGCCTTGGAACGGCAGGTGTTATTGTGATGGATAAATCAACAGATATTATTGCTGCAATTGCTCGGCTTTCTCATTTTTATAAGCATGAATCTTGCGGACAATGCACTCCATGCCGGGAAGGAACTGGTTGGATGATGAGAATCATGGATCGTATGGTCGAAGGAAATGCTAAAGTGCAAGAAATTGATCAGCTTTATGATTTAAGTAAACAAATTGAAGGTCATACAATCTGCGCTTTGGGCGATGCTGCGGCTTGGCCAGTTCAAGGTTTGATTAAAAATTTCAGACAAGAAATGGTTGATAGAATTGGAAAATTTAAACCTAAAGCTGCAACATTTAAAATTGATTAATATGTCTAAAATTGTTGCTTTGATTACTGCTTGTGGAAGAGGAAATCGTTTTAATCAAGGCGAAGGAACGCCAAAACAATATATGTCTCTTGCTGGAGTTCCATTGCTTCGTCATTCGATTTTAGCTTTTTTAAATCATAAAGAAATCGATGATGTAATTTGTGTTATTCATCCAGATGATTTGCCTCTTTATGAACAAACTGTTGCTGGGCTTGATTTGCTTAATCCAGTTTTTGGTGGTGACACCCGCCAGGCCTCAATTAGACTTGGTCTTGAAGCGCTTCGTGATTATAAT
>CALBSF010000003.1 GCA_937927795.1 uncultured Rickettsiales bacterium | reverse complement strand
AACAAGGGTGATCTAAGTAACTCAGTAAAAATTGCTGTCCAAAGCTTAGCAGATTCAGCTACAAGAGCGATAGTTATTGTTGATCAATGTTCGGCTCAAATGCACAACGAACTAGTGAATTTGGTAAGACGAACTGAGAGTAAATTATCATTGATAACTTTAGATGATGAATTGGCAAAAGAAAGTGGTGAAGTAATTGCGATATATCCAGCAGTTAAGGAGGAAGGTAAAGTTGTAATTGAAGGAATTTTAAAAAAATTAATTCCAAATCTTCCAAGTGAAGATTGTCGTCGTTTAGTAAAATTTTCTCAGGGGTTTTCTAAAATTGCTGTTGTTTTGGCAGATGCATGGATGAAGGGTTCTGGTATAGTAGATACATTCGAGAAATTTGTAAAAACTATAGTAGTTGGTCAGGAGCAAAGTAACCCAGACTTAATCCTAAGAGGTGCTCAATTATTAAGTATTTTTGGTATTGTTTTCGATGAGGAGTTGGATTTCATTTGTGAATTAGATGGTCGCATAACGCCAGAAGAACTTCGCTGGGTTATTAACGAACTTGAAAAACGTGGTATTATTCAGCGTAAAGGAAGAGCTATTATGACCCAACCTCGTCCTATCTCTTTATGCCTAGCTGAGGGAAAATGGAAGGAATGGGGAGAAAATAAGTGGGATAATATTTTTATAAAATCTTCAGATAAGATTAACTGCGAAGGGTTAAGAGAGAGAGCTGCTGGTCAACTTGCGTTACTTAATACACCAGAAGATAAAGGTAACGAAATTGGTAGATATTTATTAAGATATAGAGGCCCATTAGATTCTCTAGAAAAAATTTCTAAACCGGGATTTGCAAAAATATTTTCTAGTTTGTCAGAGATCGACGCAGAAAGCTCCATTTCTTTGCTTGAGAGGATTTTGAAAGGTTTTTCGACTGAAGATTTGAGGAACATTTCCGGTGACACCAGAAGAAATATTATCTGGGCGTTAGAAAAAATTTGCTTTTGTCCTAATACTTTTGAAAGAGCGGCTAAAATTTTGTTAGATTTTGCTGTTGCCGAGAATGAAAGTTGGGGAAATAATGCAACGGGACAATTTAAGTCATTATTTCCGAGTCAATTAGGTAATACTGCTGCTAATGGAGAAATGCGTTTAAGGTTTATTAAGGATTCAATTAATGAAGCAGCTGATAAAAATGACTATGATAGACTTATACTTTTGATTAAAGCTCTTGTAGCTGGATCAGAAATGAATCATTTTTCTAGAAGTGTTGGATCCGAAACTCACGGTAGTCGTCCATCTTTGGAATCATGGCAACCAAAAACTTGGCAGGAATGGTTTAATTATATAGAAAGTTTTTGTGACCACCTAATTGAATTGGCGGAAAGAAAAGATGATGTAGGTAATTTAGCAAAAAAAGAATTAGGCTATAAGTTTAGATCTTTAGCTACCAGAGGTGATTTATTAAAAGTTGCTGAAAGAGCAGTGGAAAAAGTTACAGCGGTATATGGTAATTATTGGTCAGAAGCTTATGAAGGATTGGGAGATGTTTTTGAATTTGATAAAGATGGATTAAGCGAAGAAGCAAAACAAAGAATACAAAAGTTAATCGAAGACCTGAAACCTAAAACACTAAATGACAGGGTTCTTATTTTGCTAACAGAAATGCCGTGGGATTACCCATGTGAGCAAAAAATGTCTTTTGCAGAAAAAGGAGAAAGACAGAAGAAAGATGTTGAAGATTTTGCTAAAGAATTAGCGAAGTCCTCAGAAGATTTAAAGAAAGTAATCCAGTCTATCTGTTTTTATGATTTAAAGGACAAAAAAATAAGAGGTCATAGAAATACTGCGTTATTCGCAACTATACTCACAAAGCAATTAAAAGATCCGATTCAATGGTTTGAATTGATAAAGGATTATGTGAAAGGAGCTGAGTTGAGTAAGATAGATGCATGTTTCTTGGCGGGCTTTTTATTGGGATTAAATGATCAATATTCATCGTATGTAGAAGAGTTCAAAAAAGAGATCGCGCATAATGAATATGCTCCAATGCTTTTAACAATCGGAGCTTATACTGGTATTAATGAACAAGATGTTTTGCGTGTTATAGATTGTGTAAAGTGTGGCTTGATTAAGCCTCAAGATCTTTGGCAATGGAGTGGAGGTGGAGTATTAAATAAAGGATTAACCCCCGAAGAAATAAATCCTCTTTTTGACTTTTTGTTAAGCTTAGACTCCGAAGGAGAGGCAGTATGCATCTGCTTAGATTTAATGGCGATGTATTCTCATGGGCAATATGAAATTCTAAATAATTTCTTACCGCAAATTAAAATAATTGCAGAGAAATATATCGCTGTAGGTAAGACCAATAGAAATGGAATGGATGAATATTATTTCCAAGAAATCATAAAATATTTTCTAGACCAAGGAAAAAATAATGCGGATGCTAAGGAGATAGCCTTTATTCTCAGCCAGAATATTGCAAAATATGCTGATAAAATAAAGGGAGATCTAGTTAATCCAATAATGCCAAAATTACTCTCTGAGTTTTCAGAAGTATCTTGGCAATTTATAGGTAAAGCTATTGTTTCTGATAAGAAAACCACATGGAAATTTGAAGGTTTATTAAGTGACAAATATTCCTTTGGTGAGAAGCAAGAGCCAGCAATTCTAAGCTTGCCAGAGGATGTATTGTTTTCGTGGTGTCATGCTAATCAAGAAATTGCTCCTGCATTTACAGCCGCAGTTATTCCAGTTTTAACTTCACAAAATCCTCAAGATAAAGATATAATGTTGCATCCAATCCTGTTGAAACTTCTAAATGAGTTTGGACATAGAGAAGATGTATTAATTGCAATTTCTTGTAATGTTGGAACTTATGGTTGGAGCGGATCTAGAACATCTTACTATAAGCTTTATGAAGAACCTTTTAAAAGCCTTGAGAATCATCCAATAAAACAAGTGCGTTTTTGGGCGCAAAAAATGATTCAAGATTTGGGATTGCAAAAAGATGCAGCACAAGAACAGGATGATGAGCAAGATGCTCACTGGTTAGTATAACTTTGTTACGTAATCGTGAGGGCTAATCTTTGGTATATCTGCGATTTTAAGATTTTTTCGAATCGTTGTGATTTTATTTCGTGGCTTTATTTGCCTCTACCTCTTTTATCTTCTCCCTTAATGCCATAACAGTAAGCATAGATACCCTAAGTATAGAATTATGACTCACGCCGTAAATTTTGATTTCAATATCGTCGTTTTTATATATATACCCTTCAGGTAGCATAACACTAAACTCATTGATAGTTATCCCTAGACGTCTGTCATCCTTTGATGTTACTTTGAGTTTTTGCTTATTTACGTCAATCGCTTCCTTGTATTCGAGCGGAACTGGTGCAGAATATTCGACTGCCCCATATATAAAGTCTTTGTGGGTTCCATCTGCTTTTTTATAACGGCAGATTTTATAACTAAGTGTAGAGTTGTACTCATTAATTGCTTGGCTACAAATAAATGTTTCACTTTTGAATTTGTCGTCTTCGACAGTAATGTCCTGTACTGCAAGGCTAAGGCAACCACTCAGTAATAATAAAAGTAAAGACAGATATATTTTTTGCATAGCTATTTCTTTTTAATAAATCTTCAAATGTTACTCATAGACTGAAGATTTATAGTCTACAATTGGCTTAAATTCAAGGATGAATTTATGCAAACTTGTCGGACAAAATATTAGAAAGTATCGCTTGGAGAAAAAACTCTCGCAGGAAGGACTTGCTTTTGAGTCGGGATTGCACCGAACTTACATAAGCAGTTTGGAAAGAGGAAAGCGCAATGCCACCATCTTGGTGCTGGGTCAAATTGCAGATGCTCTGAAGATTAAGCCTTCGTTACTTCTAGAAAAAGACTAACTCTTCAGAAATTTTTAACGATTATCAAAGAAGTAATGAAAGCCGCAAATATAGAGTTGGCAGTTGAGAAATTGCTAAAGTTTATGCAAAAGGAAATGGAGCAGCGTGGCGGAAACACAGCTCAATCTTACTTTAATTTTTCTCCAAAATTTACCAAGTATTTTTTAAATTCTGAACCAGAAGAAATTGTTGAAGGAAAAGAACTTACAAATCTTCGTGATCGGTCAAAACTGACTGATGACGTTATAAATCGTGCCATCAGAGTATGTCTTTCTAGAAGATACGTAAAACAGAGGCATTATTACCCCGGACTGAAAAATGAACACATGGGTGATGAGACTATAATCTTAAAATTGACGGAGTCGGGATATATGACTGCGATGTATTTGGATGTAGAAGTTGATGAAGATGTAGTAGGAATTTCAGATGATACAAGATATACAGCAGAAAAAAAGAAAGGTGGTAGCAACTCTTACCAAAAATATAGACCGTTGCGAGATAAGGTAAAAGAGCTGTGCAAAATAGAAATGCAAAAAGAGAAGAGACCGCAATCAGCTTTACAACTTTGCCTAATTGTTTCAAAACAAATTGAAGAAAATCACTTGCCTTTATTGTGTGATTTTGATCCATATCAAAAAGTAGCTAACGATGGTGGTGACTGGCTAAGACCAACTTTTTACGATTGGTGTAATGAAATTTTTAAAACCTCTAACTGATGAAAACTTTATATAAATGGCTACCTAGTGAAAATTTAGCAAGAATAGTAGCTGGTGGCGTTTTCAGATTTTATGAATTAAAGAAATATATTGAGATGGAGGATGAGGAAGGTAGAGCAGATGAGATGGAGGGCTCTATAGGGTTTAAAAAAGAAGAATCAGAAGCATTTCCGAATAAGATGATGAAGGTTACATTAATTCCTCAAAATGGAGATACCCCAATTGTCATGTCCTGTAGTAATATAAAACAAGATAAGAATTTTCTTAAACAGTATTTTGTTTTTTGTTTAAGTAAATCCGATGTGAGACCAATAAAGGATTCAGGATATGCAGTAGTATTAAATTCTGATATATTTGATTTTTTTGAAAAACTTTTTATGCCACCAGAAGGTGATGTAATTCATGGTGGAAGAAAAATGTTTAGCCATGGAGAAGTCTTGTATTACGATATTCATAACCATCCTACAAACATTTCTAATGAGCTATGGAAAGAGGTTTTTTTAAAACATAGCAAATTCAAACCTCAAGATGAGTACAGAGCTGCTTTATTTATTTCTGATAAATATTTTAATAGAATTGAGCTGAGTGAAGAAAAAAAGTTTTTAGAAGTCTCAAAAAACGGTGAGAAGATGGATTGTAAAATAGAAATAAAACTTAAAGCGGGAGTAGATGAATATAGATGGAGATACGTAGAAATTGATACAAGAGATATTAACAAAAAACTTAATTTACCATGTTCTCAGTTTATGACCCCTGGTGAACATAAATGATCTCTAGTCGCTGGTTATACTCTGTTCTTTTTTTAGAAAGAAAAGTGACCTGGCGCCTTTTCTGTATTTTATAGTAATTGACTTTTTGCGTATCTATAAGTATATTAATTACTAACAAAACCCGCTAAGTCTATGATCGCAAGATTATCCTCAAACTGGCGGGTTACTTTATTTTTAGAACACTCTTGCAAAAAATCCCATTTTCTAAACCATCCCTATCTCCCGCAGAACAAGTTAATCTTTTGAAGTCACGAGGAATGATTTTCAGTGACATTGAGGCAGCAGGCTTTTATTTTCACCACATAAATTATTATCGTCTTGGCGCCTATTGGTTACCATTTGAGGCCAATCATACTACTCACCAATTTGAAAAAGGAATCCGCTTTACTAAAGTTATGAATCTTTATAACTTTGATAGAAGAATTGAAGGGGTCAGGTTCATTGTATAACATATAAAAAAGATGGACTTAAAATCGATAATTTATATGTTATACAATGAACCTGACCCCTTCAATCTGACCCCTTCAATTTTAATAGATAGTTTATTTGCTATATTTCGTAGTGATGATTGGCTAAAAATCAAATCCATCCTACTGGAATAGCATCCAAACCTTTCCCTAAAGGAATCACCGAATCCACAAAACAAACAACTCCTCCATGTCCAATATCTACTTTCAACTTCTCAAGAACAGCAAAATTAGGTAATTTTAAATTCTGAATTGAAGCCGTTTTTTTAATCTCAATTGGATATATTTTATTATTAGATTCGATCAATAAGTCGATCTCATTTTTTTCTTTATCGCGATAAAAATAAATATGCGGATTATGGCCTTGGTGAATGTAAGATTTGACAATTTCCGAAACGACATAAGTTTCTAGTATCGCGCCAGACATCGCGCCTCTCTCCAATACATCAGAATTAAGCCAGCCAGTAAGATAGGAACAAAGCCCGGTATCCATAAAATAAAGTTTTGGAGTCTGAATTAAGCGTTTAGTTTTATTGTTAAAATAAGGCTGTAATAAATAAACGATTCCAGAAGCATGAAGAGCAGATAGCCATGTTTTTATAGTTGGCTCACTAACTCCGCCACCAACATCACGCGCCATGTCAGCATAGTTTATAAGCTGACCAGTTCTTGCGGCAGCAATTTGCATAAACCTAAAAAAAGGCAGTTGATTAGAAATTCTTAAATATTCTCTAATATCGCGCTGAATGTAAGTGGTAACATAAGACTCATAAAATTGCTCCCAATTTCTTGCGTTATTACTAACAATATCAGGAAATGAACCGCGCCAAATTTTGTGATAAATTTGCGGCAAGGTTAAAGAGGTTGCATTTTTCTGGCGCGCTTTAATAGTTTTTAAATCAGGTAAAAATGGCTTGCTAATCAAACGCCCCTGCTCTTCTGCTAACGATATTCCTTGTAATTTTAGAATTCCTACGCGTCCGGCTAAAGATTCATTAACATTTTTCATCATATCAAATTGCTGAGAACCAGTAAGCCAAAAAAGCCCACGCTCTTTTCTTTCATCAACTGTCATTTTTATATAAGAAAAAAGATCAGGAGCATATTGCACTTCATCAATTAAGACAGGCAGCTTGAGGCGCTGAATAAATCCAGCTGGGTCTGAGATTGCAGCCACTCGCATACTCAAATCATCCAGCGTAACATAAGAGCGACCTTTTGGTTGTGCTTCTTTTAATAAAGTAGTTTTTCCAACCTGTCTTGGACCTGTTAGCAATAACACACGAAAGTCTTTAGAGGTTTTTTTAATTACTGATTTTAGGGTACGATTAATATGCATAATTATTAATAATTTAATCTTGACTAATCTAAAGTTAGATTTTAGATTAGTCAGAATAAAATGCAACTACATAATTGAGGGGGTCAGATTCATTGTATGACATATAAAAATAGATGGGCTTAAAATCGATAACTTATATGTTATACAATGAACCTGACCCCTTCAATTTTTTCAAACTGTCATCTCGAGCGAAGCGAGAGATCTCATGAGTTCATCCGCCAGAGATCTCTTGCTTCGCTCGAGATGACAGTTTGGGTTTAGACCCATAGCACATCCCTAAACAGTTGATACCTTTTGCTCTGATAAAACCATTTCTATAGTATATACCAAATTCTAAATCTATTGATAGCACAAAACTATTTCCAAACATTCAT
>CALBSF010000002.1 GCA_937927795.1 uncultured Rickettsiales bacterium | reverse complement strand
CCTCAAGGGGCGGGTGATAAAGCCCGAGCTTATTTATACTAAATTAGTTTATAAAGGTAAATTATCGTGCTTTTTCCAAGGTTTGATAACCTTTTTATTTTTTAGAATTTGCAGAGATGCACAAATTCTTTTTCTGGTATTTTGAGGTCTAATAACTTCATCAACAAAGCCGCGAGATGCTGCTACGAAAGGTGAGGCGAATTTTTCGCGATATTCAGCAACTTTTTTTGCTTTACTTTCTGGATCTTTTGCTTCCTGCCTGAAAATAATCTCAACCGCTCCTTCAGGGCCCATTACTGCAATTTCAGCATTTGCCCAAGCATAATTAACATCACCTTTTAAGTGTTTTGAATTCATCACAATATATGCGCCGCCATAGGCTTTACGAGTGATTACAGTGATTTTTGGAACTGTAGCTTCGCCGTAGGCATATAATAATTTTGCACCATGTTTAATAATTCCATTATGCTCTTGATCTGATCCAGGTAAGAATCCTGGCACGTCAACGAAAGTTATTAATGGAATGTTAAAAGCGTCGCAGAATCTAATAAATCTTGCCGCTTTTTCTGAGGCTTTAATATCTAAACATCCGGCCAAATTCATTGGTTGATTGGCGATGATGCCAACTGTTTCGCCTTCCAAGCGGCCAAATCCAACCATAATATTTTTAGCATAATTTGGCTGAATTTCAAAAAAATCACCTTCATCAAGAATTTTTTCTACCAATTCCGACATGTCGTAAGGTTGGTTTGGATTTTCTGGAATTAAAGTGTTTAAGGCTACATCCACGCGGTCTGCTTTGTCGTCGACTGGAATTTGTGGCGATGGAGTTTTGTTTGAAAGTGGTAAGAAATTTATTAAACGACGAGTTTGTAAAAGTGCTTCAATATCGCTTTTGAAAGTTAAATGAGCGACGCCACTTTTATAGCCATGAACCGAGGCACCGCCTAAATCTTCTTGAGTAATTGTTTCGTGAGTAACGGTTTTTACCACATCAGGACCAGTTACAAACATGTAAGAAGAATTTTCTACCATGATTGTAAAATCAGTTAATGCTGGTGAATAAACCGCTCCGCCAGCGCAGGGCCCCATGATTAAAGAAATTTGTGGAACCACGCCACTAGCATCAATATTTCTTTGGAAAATTTCACCATAACCAGCTAGAGAATCAACGCCTTCTTGAATTCTTGCGCCGCCAGAATCATTAATTCCAATTACAGGAGCGCCAACTTGAATAGCGCGATCTAAAACTTGACAAATTTTTCTAGCATGAGCCTCGCCAAGAGAGCCGCCCATAACTGTAAAATCTTGGCTATAAATAAAAACTAAACGACCATTAATAGTTCCTTGACCTGTAACTACGCCGTCTCCAGGGTGTTTTTTATCTTCCATGTCAAAATCAGTGCAGCGATGTTCAACATAAAGACCATATTCTTCAAATGAGTCTGGGTCTAACAATACTTCAATTCTTTCGCGCGCAGTTAATCTTCCTTTGGCATGCTGAACATCAATTTTCTTTTGACCGCCGCCCATTCTAGCTTCTTCGCGTTTTGATGCTAATTTTGTTATGTTTAGAGAGCTCATAGTTTAATTTTATTTTGCAACCTAAATACCTTTAAGGTGTAATACCAAGTCTCATCTTTACATAGCTAATAAAGCTTCGTCTTTTTGGTAAAAATTTGCTTGAATAATGACATAAGTATCACCTGATGCAGCATCATTATTTGCCTGTAATTTTTTCCCAAAAATACTTTGCTTTATCAGCTATGTAAAGATGAGACTTGGTATAAGTATTTAGGAACTTTTACTATTTATAATTTTGCCAAAACAGTTTCACCGCCAACCATAGTTTGACCGATCAAAACATTGATTTTAATATCTTCTGGTAAATAAATATCAGCGCGGCTTCCAAAACGGATAATACCATAGCGTTCGCCAGTTTTAACAATTTGTCCTTCCCTTAAATCAGAAATAATGCGACGCGCAACCAGGCCTGCAACTTGCACAAACATTACATCAACTCCATGTTTAGTTTTTACAACCACCGCGTTTCTTTCATTTTCTTCGCTAGCTTCATCAGCATTAGCGCTTAAAAATTTTCCTTCTTTATAATTGATTTTAGTAATAGTTCCAGATATTGGAACGCGATTAACATGCACATTAAATACATTTAAAAAAACGCTAATCTTGTTAAATTTTTGATTGCCATATCCTAAATCTTCAGGAGCATTAACGCCAAAGTCAATTCTAGTAACAACTCCGTCAGCTGGGCTAATAACAAGACTTTCATCTAATGGGGTAATTCTTTCAGGATCACGAAAGAAGAAGATGCACCATAGGGTTGCAACTAGTCCAATCAGGCCTAAGAACTTGCTCATAAGGGCTAGAATTATGGTAATCATAGCAAAAATCAGGATAAATTTATATCCCTCTTTGTGAATTGGAAACATTACCAACTTTAATGCGTCAAAAAAATGTGTCATAAGTTTATTTTTATGTTAAATTATCTTAAGCGCTTCTAGTGCGCCTAAGTTAAAAGCTATTAATTATTCTTCGTTAGCTTTTTGCCAGAGTTTATCTAATTCTTTCAAAGAAGTTTTTTTCTTATCAAGAGATGGTTGATTTAAAATAAAATCAATAGTTTTATCTTCAATGATAGAGCCTTTTAGTTGCTGAATTGCGCTTGGATTTTTTTGGTAAAATTCAACAATAGCTTTTTCTTGACCTTGGAACTTACTGAATATTTTAGATAATTCGTTGTTTAAGTCATCATTTGAAACTTCAACTTTGTTTTTTTGTGCCAAATCAGATAAAATCATGCCGCAGCGAATCATTCTTTCAGCAACTTCGCGTTTTTTCTCTTTAGCTTTTTCTTTTTCTTTGTCGTTTTTAAATTTATCTGGGTTAGTTTTTAATTCATTTTCAACTTCTTTCCAAATGCTTTCAAGCTGCTCATCAACTAGCCCCAAAGGCAAATCAAAATCATATTTTTTATTTAAAAAATCAAATAATTCTTTTTTAAATAAATTACGAGAAATATTTTTGTAATTATTCTCAACTTCTGATTTTAAAGCCTCTAAAAGCTTGTCTTTACTTTCTAAGCCAAAGGTGTTTTTAATAAATTCATCATTAATTTCTGGCATTTCAGCGGTTAAAATTTCATTAATTTTAACTTCAAATTCCGCTGATTTTCCAGCAAAAGTAGCATTATGATATTCTTTTGGAAATTTCACTTTAACTTTTACTTCATCACCAGCTTTTTTGCCAACTAATTGTTCTTCAAAATCATCAATAAAGCTTTTGCTGCCAAGTTCTAATTGATATCCTTTGGCTGATCCGCCTTCAAAAATTTCCTTATCGATTTTGCCCACGTAATCAATGTTAACAGAATCATTTAATTTTGCTTTGTATGAGGTATCTTCTTTTTTATTCCATTTACGATAGAATTTTAATAATTTTTCTAAGGCATCATCAGTGTCAGAGTTAGTAATTTCAGCATCGCGATGAGTTACTTTAATTTTTCCTAAATCAACCTCAGGCAGCTCTGGAAAAAGCTCCATAGAGGCAGAAAATTCAACATCTTTGCCACTTTCAAAAGTTTTGACATCAATTTTTGGACTCATTGCCAATTTTAAATCATTATCTTTGATGATTTTTTTAATGGTATCAGAGATTATTTTGTCAACTTCTTCAGCCATTATTGATTGACCATGTTTTTCTTTGATAACAGCAACTGGAACTTGTCCTTTGCGAAATCCTTTTAAAGAAAAATTACCTCTAATTTTTGCAACATAAGCATCAATTTTCTCTTCAACAGCCTTAACTGGAATGATAATTTGATATTCTTTTTTAAGTTTTTTATCGTATGTATTTTTTATTTGCGTTTCCATTTTCAAGTGTTGATTTATATTAAAAAATGAGGCAGATATTTAACATTAAAGCGATTGAAATAGCAATTTATTTTTTTCTTCGACCTACCTAATTTGAAAGAAGAAAATAATTTTTTTTGCAGGGGATGTTTTTTAAAAGGAAGAAAAGAGGGGGGTGGTGCGGACGGAGGGACTTGAACCCACATGCCGTGAGGCGCTAGATCCTAAGTCTAGTGCGTCTGCCAATTTCGCCACGTCCGCATTTTTGATTTTTATATTTAAGCAGAAAAAATATTAAATTACAAAATAATTTAATATTTAGTTAAATAAAAGAGATACCTATATTTTTTTTAAAATGAATTTAATAAAAATATAGGTTTGGTATTAGTTAGTAGCAGCAACTACATTAATAAAAATTCTGTTGTTGCGAGCAGATTTGAAAAACTCAACAACACCGTTGATTTTAGCAAAAATTGTGTGATCTTTACCGATTCCAACATTTTTTCCTGGGTGCCATTTAGTGCCTCTTTGACGCACGATAATATTGCCGGCAATGACTACTTGTCCACCATACATTTTTACTCCGAGTCTTCTACCTGCCGAATCACGACCGTTTCTCGAACTACCACCAGCTTTCTTCGTTGCCATAGTTTCTCCTAATTCTTAATAATTATGATGTAATTATAATTTAATTGATAAAATTTTGATTTGAGTTTGTTGTTGACGGTGACCTTGTTTTCTACGAGAGTTTTGTCTTCTTCTTTTTTTGAAGATTATAACTTTGTCGTCTTTGAAGGTTTTAACGATTTCAGCTTCAATGGTGGCGCCGCTAATAGTAGGCTTTCCAAAGGTAATTTCGCCTTTTTCAGATTTAACTAACAAAATCTTATTTAAAGTGATTTTGCTTCCAGCTTCACCTTCGATTTTTTCAACGATAACTTTTTCATTTGGTGCTACGCGATATTGCTTTCCACCAGTTTCAACGATTGCAAACATATTTTGTTTATAAATATAAGTAAGTAATAAAGGGCGGGAATTATAGTGTTGTAACTTATTATTGTCAAGAATTAATGCTAAATGCTTAAAATCAAGGTTTTAGGCTCCTTTTTAAGCTATTCAACCGTAATTCGGCAAAATTTTTCAAATTTTCCGGTAAATATCTTTATTTTTATCTTTTGCTGTAAAAATTTCTTAGCAAAAGATTTAGCGTTATTTTTAAGTTTAAAGAAAATGAAATTGGTGTGGCTGTCGTAAATTTTATCAAGTTCTTGAAATTTTTTTAATTTATTTATTAATGCTTTTTTATTTTCATTATTTTCTTTTTGGCGAGCTTTGATGATTTTCTGATTGATATTTTGAAATAAATTAATCGCAATTTTAGCGGAAATTGCATTGACATTATATGGGGTTTTAATTTTTAAAATTTCATTTTTATATTGACTAAAAACAAAGCCAACCCTTACTGCCGCAAGACCAAAAAATTTTGATAAAGTTCTAGTTACGATCAGATTTTTATATTTAGGAACTAAATTTATTAGACTTTCTTGATTGGAAAATTCTATATAGGCCTCATCAATTACCACAAAACTATTTTTAAGCGTTTTAATTAATTCAATTAAATCATTTTTTTCAACCTTATTTGCGGTTGGGGCGATTGGATTTGGAATAAAAATAATTTTTGGTTTTATTTTTTGACAAAATTCGATAAATTTTTTGATATTTAAAGAAAAGTCTTCTTGGTCTAGGTCAAACTCTAGAACCTTTAAACCAGAGGCGTTTGCGAATAATTGATACATTGAAAATGTTGGATTTAAAACTACGCATTTATCATTTTTATTGCAGCAAGATCTAATGATTAAATCTAATCCTTCGTCGCTGCCATTGCTGTGGGTGATATATTTTTGATCAATTTTATAGAAATTTTCTGCCCAACTATCTAGCTCTAATAACTGATTTTCTGGATAATAATTTAAGTTTTTAAAAACATCTTTTTGCAAAATTTTAATTGGCAAAATTGGCTTGGAAGACTCATTGGCGTGCAGTCTTTTGATGTGACTGGGAATTATTTTTACTTCGTAAGCGTTTAAATTTTTTAAGTGTTTGTTGGTTATCATAATTTCTTGACAATTAGTTAGCATGTTACTATGATAACATGATAATATTAATTTAAAATATAAATTTTAATTTATGAAATTAGCAAGAGCGCTTACCAAAATCACTAATGAAAAGATAATGATGAATTTTTTGAATGATATTGCAACCCCTAAAGAGTTGGAAGCTCTGCAAGAAAGGCTTGATATTGCATTATTGCTTGATAAGGGGATGTCTTATCTTGAAATTGCTAAAAAAACTTCAGCCAGCACGACTACGGTTACTAGGGTTGCAAGGTTTCTAAAACAAGAAAATTATGGTGGATATCGTTATTTATTGGATAATTTAAGTAAATTTAAGAAATAAGATAATGTTAAAAATTGCGGTACAAAAAAGTGATAGAATTGCCAAAGGCTTCTTGGATTTGCTTGGAAAATGTGGATTTAAGGTTGATGATAAGCAGTCGCGCCTTTATTACAAATTTTATGAATTGCCAATTGAGCTTTATTTTGTAAGAGGCTCTGATATTCCAGCTCTGCTCAATGAACAATTTGATGTGGCTATTTTGGGTAAAGATAGTTTTTTGGAATATAATTTAAATGAAGTTGCTAAAATTGAAAAAGAACTTGGTTTTGCCAAGTGTCATCTTTCTTTTGCGGGAAGGGGAGGGGTTAAAAATTTTGAAGATTTGAAAGGTAAAAATATTGCAACTTCTTATGGCAACATTTTAAAAGATCTTTTAATTAAAGAAAAAATTACGGCTAAAATCATTGAAATGAATGGTTCGGTGGAATCATCAATTGAAGATCGGAAGAGCGTCGTGTAG
>CALBSF010000001.1 GCA_937927795.1 uncultured Rickettsiales bacterium | reverse complement strand
GGTTTCAAGAGCTTTTCTTATAAAAAAACTTTTTGGTCTTTCATAAAATTTCGCTACTTTTTCCAACTTATTTGCCAAACTACGAGGAATTTGCGCCGAAACATTAACCATTTCTTTGCTCATATATTTTTTAGTAAATGTTAGTAAGTTTTAGTAAATTCTAGTAAACATTACTAATTAATCAAGATTTTAAGTTTATTTTTCCAAAATTATTTTCTATTTTATCCATCAATTCTAACTGCACCAAAGCAATATTTACCTGCTGAAATGGCAATTTAAGTTCAAGAACTAATTCATCAATTGTAATTGCAGAAAAACTAAGTTTTTTTAAAATTTCTGCTGTAATTTTATCAACTTCGCCAACATCTTTTGAAATTTTATTTTCATTTTCTTGCTGATTTTTTTCAATTATTTCAACTCTTTTTAAGAAAGGAAATTCTTCCAAAATATCATCAATATCTTCAGTTAATTTTGCCCCATCTTTAATTAATTTATTACTTCCTTTACATCTTTCATCAAAAGGAAATCCGGGCATCGCAAAAACCTCTCTGCCTTGTTCTAAAGCGAATCTTGCGGTGGTTAAACTTCCTGATTTTAAGCCCGCTTCAATGACTAAAGTTCCAAGTGATAAACCTGAAATTACACGATTTCTTTGCACAAAATTTTCCGGTCTTGGCGCGCTTGAAAATGGCATTTCGGTTACCACCAAACCATTTGCAAAAATTTTATCATAAAGAAATTTATTTTCTCTTGGATAAATATTATCAATACTTCCAGCAATAACCGCAATTGTTCCAAATTTATAAGAAACTTCGTGAGCTGCTGCATCCACGCCTTTAGCGAGCCCAGAAACAGTTACGATTTTATTTTGCGCTAAATCGCTAGCGATTTTTTTAGCAAAATTCACGCCATTAAGTGAAGCATTTCTAGCACCAATAACCGCAATAGAATTTTTCTTAAGCAATTCTAAATCGCCTTTAGCCGTTAAAATTAAAGGCAAATCAGGAATTTCTTTTAAAAGCTTTGGATATTCTTCATCAAAATATGTGATGATTTTTGCACCAAATTTTTCAACTTTTTCTAGCTCTTTTTCTATTTCTTCTGGAAAAGCAATGACAATTTTTTTCTGGGGAATCTCTTTAATTTTCTCAATCGCCTCAAGGCTAGAGCCAAAAGCATCAATAAGATTAAAAAATGTTGCTGATCCAACATTTTTACTGCGCGCAAGTCGCAAAAAAGCGAGTTTTTCTTTATCAAACATGGTGATTTGAATTATTATTGCCAATTTGTTGTTATAAAATTTATATCCAAATAGACCCCGCAACAAGTGCGGGGTGACAACTCGTAAAAACCAGCCTTCCAAAATGTCACCCCGCACTTGTTGCGGGGTCTATTTGG